>CALVGY010000076.1 GCA_944327215.1 Candidatus Gastranaerophilales bacterium
CTCAAGACTGTACAAAATAAAATATCCACTGCAAAAGGAACTATATACACTCAACAAGTTTACTCTGAAAGCACAAACAAATTATTAGAATATCTTGGAAATACTAAAGGAAACGTTGTAATTTTCCCGGAAGGAATGACCGTAAATTTTCTAAGCGGAACAAAATCCGATGATTATTACAATTCTCTTCTTCCTTTGTATATAGAAACTTTCACAGAAAAAAATATTATTGAACATTACAGGACAAATCCGCCTGAATATATTATTTTCAATAATCTCAATATGAAAGATTACTATTTTACCTACATCTGTGAAGATTATGCTTTGGATTTTTGCGGATTTGTAAAAGAAAATTATAATCTTGATAAGGTTATTGATTCCGGCTTTCGATATATTATCTTTAAGCATAAATAGTTTTTTATGATAAAATTAAACACAGAGGTAAAAAATGGAAAAATTTTATATTACAACAGCAATTGATTATGTTAATGGTGCCCCTCATATCGGACACGCTTATGAAAAAATTCTAACAGATATTATCGCAAGACACTACACTCAAAGATGTGATAATGTATATTTTCTTACCGGAACTGATGAACACGGAATTAAAATTCAAAAAACCGCTGCTTCTCAAGGTATTAGCCCAAAAGAACTTTGCGATATTAATTCTCAAAAATTCAAAGACGCCTGGAAAGCTCTTGATATTGATTATACAAAATTTATCAGAACAACTGATGAAGATCACGAAAAAATCGTTCAAAAAATATTTGATAAACTATTAAAACAAGGCGACATATATAAACATTCTTATGAAGGCTTGTATTGCCAAGGTTGCGAATGCTTTTTGAATGCAAAAGATTTGACAGAAGACGGACTTTGTCCTGATCACTTGAAAAAACCTGAAGTTGTTAAAGAAGAAAATTATTTCTTTAAACTTACAAAATACAAAGATACAATCATCAAACATATTAAAGATCATCCAGATTTTATTGTTCCTGAATTCAGAGCAAATGAAGTAATTAACCAATTAGAAGATATTCAAGATATTTCAGTATCTCGTGCAAAATCAAATGTTCAATGGGGTATTGATGTATTAGGAGATGAAGAACAATCTATTTATGTTTGGATTGATGCTTTGTCAAACTATATTACTGCATTGGGTTTTGATACAGAAAATCCTTCTGAAAATTATAAAAAATATTGGCCTGCAGACGTTCATGTTATCGGAAAAGATATTTTGAAATTCCACAGTATTTATTGGCCAGCATTTTTAATGGCTTTGGATTTACCGTTACCAAAACATATTTTTGCACACGGATGGATTACGATAGATGAATCTAAAATGTCAAAATCTTTGGGGAACGTAATTTCTCCAACATCTGTTTTAGAAAGTTTCAATCTTGAACATCCGGATGCTTTCAGATATTACATGGCATCTTCTGCGCCTTGCGGACGTGACGGAAATTATTCCGACGATGATTTCAAAGAAAAAGTTAATGCACATTTAGCAAACAGTATGGGAAATCTTTTAAATAGAACCCTATCAATGCTTGTAAAATACTTTGACGGTGAAGTTAAAGCTGAATTTAAGGGTGAAAATCCTTTAGCTAAAAAGGCATTAGGTACTGTTCAAATTGTTAAAAATCATTTTGACAACTTTGAAATAGCAGAAGCTTCTCAAGCAATAATTTCACTTGTTGATGCTACAAATAAATACGTTCAAGACAATGCTCCTTGGACTCTTGCCAAGGAAGAAAAAATGGTTGAATGCGGACAAGTTTTAACAAACGTTCTTGATGTTATGTGCATTATTGCATCATTAATTTATCCGTATTGTCCAAATATTGCATCAAGTATGGCTCGCCAACTTTCTTTTGACTTGAACACAAAACTTGATGATTTGACTGCTGACAATGTTAAAATTGGAAAATTAATCTCTAAAGAAGATATCAAACCTGTATTTTTAAGAGTTGATTCTGAATTGGCAGATAAATCATCTAAAAAACAATAATTATAAAAAAATAACACAATCTTTATGAAGTCATCCTGAACTTGTTTCAGGATCTAACCAATAGATGCTGAAATAAATTCAGCATGACAGAAGATTGTGTTATTTTTACTTTATATTTTTTTATTCATCCTCTTGCTGTTTTATCAAACTTCCAACAGCTGCATACATTGCTGCTGAAATCTCTGATGTTGACGAAAATGGCCCGTAATCTTTGATGAATTTTGCTACATCAAATGTGTTCAAATAATTTTGTAATGCTGCAGCAGATGCATCTGTTAAACCTCCGGCAAATAATAAATTTTTCAAATAATTTTCTGCTTTCTCTTCAACATCTGCTTCATCATAATCTGATGATGAAAATTCTGTAGTATCCTTCTCTTCTTTTTCTTTTACGGATACTCCATATTCTTTTGTTTGTTCTTCTTTGGTTTCTTGCAATTCCTCATCTTCTTCAACTGCTGCTGAAGCTGATGTGTAAGCTTTTGTGTTTACTCCTGTAATTTCCATATACCTATCCTTTCTGTAAAATTATTCTTTTACATTTTGGTATATCGGACACTTTTTTTTATTTCTTTAAATATTTTTAAGAGATGTTACAAAAAATTTTTACTTTACCAAACCTTCTGTTTCATTAAACATTACCATATAAAAATCAGGACTTGTCATATTGGGGTTCTTTTTCATAAACTTTTTAACATCAAAATTGTCCAAATATTTATCCAAATTTTTTTTAACTTTTTCGTTATCTTCATGCTCTGACTTTAACTTTGCAATATACTGTTTTGTCATTGCAAGAACTTCTTCTTCTGTTAAAATCGGCAAACCCCCTATCAAAACTTCATCCGGTTCTTCTTCTTCAATATATTTTTTTAATTCTTCTTTCGGATCTTCTTTTTGACGTCTGCCTTGACTATCTGATGATGTGGAAGAAGAAACTGCTCGATTCCCAAATGGATTGTTTACATTGTTGAACATTTTTAAGACCTTTTATTGTTAATTGATACAGAAAGATTTATTTTTCAAATATTACGTCAAACAACAATAAAATCTTTAATTTTTTCATTTATTTGTATTAGATATTAAAGAGAATTATAATAATCTTTCAACAACTTGCAATCATTTTCAATATTTGGACTTTCGCAAACAAGTGCACCTTTTACATTGAATTCTTTCATTACTTTTATCAAGTCTTTGTAATTCATATCAGATTCTTCTAAATTCAAATGCTGGCGTTCACCTTTTGCTGTATATTCAATACCTGCAAGATGTCCGTGAAAATTGTCCAGCGCATATTGTCCTAATTCATTCCCTATTTTTTCCAAAACTCTTGAAAATTCATCGTAAGTATTATATTCACCGGCTGACCTTGCATGGAGATGAGAAAAATCAATACACGGAAGTACTTGTTCAAATTCTTTTGATAGTCTTATAATCTCATCTTCATCACCCCATTGAGTTGCTTTTCCCGTTGTTTCTGGGCGAACCCAAACATTTATTTTTTCTCGTTCCAAAACATCAATAATTCTTTTTGTTTGTTCTTTTACACGATTATAGACAGTTTCTTTATCAGCCCCCATATAAAATGCGGCGTGATATGTAATACTAAATGCCCCTGCCTGAGAGGCAACAGAGGCTGTATCTATTATTCTTTGTACACTTGCGTCAATTTTTTCTTCTTCTTTGGAATTCAGATTAATATAAAATGGACCGTGAGCTGTTACGACAAAATCTTTTGATTGTTCTTTGACAAACTTTCTATGTTCATCATTCATTCTGACACCGTGAACAAATTCAAGCTCCATGCCATCAAGGTTCATTTCTTTTAAAACATCAAAAGCCGATACATAACTGCCTTTACCTGTTCTCAAAGGCATTCCGGCTGTTATGAAATTTAATTTATCAAAGTTAAACAAGTTTTGCAAAATACGCTCCTATCGCTGTCATTAATAAACAAATTGTAACACTCAATATTATATATGAAAAAGCATGGAAAATTTGATGATTTACTATCATTTCAAATAATTCCAAAGAAAATGTACTAAACGTTGTTAAACCTCCGCAAAACCCAACAGTTAATGCAAGTTTTATAGCCGGATTTATATCGGCTTTTTCTATAAACAAAAAGTACAAAAATCCTATTATAAAACTTCCTAAAATATTAACTAGAAATGTTGATAATGGAAGATTAATTTCAAAATGTTTTGCGAGATTAAAACCTATCAAATATCTTGATACAGCTCCTAATCCTCCACTTATAAATATTGAAATTATATTCAAATACATTTATTTTACCTTTGTTTTTATTAAATCTTCAATAATTTCGCAAACATCAGCCACATATTTTGCACAACGTTCTTTTCTTGCAGGACCTTCAAGACCTCCTGACAATACTCTGCAGCAAGTAACCTTGTTTCTTTTTTTAAATTCATCAACAATAGCTTTTGCATTTTGACGTGCAATCACTTCATTACCAAAAATATTTTCACGCCCAAAGTGATAACCGTTAATCATTTGTGCAACTGCCACTGTTCCACATACACACCCCGATGACATTCCGCCTGAAAATGCTGTCGCAATTGATAAAAATTCTTTTGGACAAATACCTTCTTCTATAGCAGCTTTTATAATACTTTCAGAACAAGAACAACCGCTTTTAAAATACTCTATTGCTTTTTCTTTCATAATAAATTCTCCCTTATCTTTAGTATAGCATAAATATTTATGCTATAATCCAGAGTATGAAAGAGTGGATTTTTAATAAATACGACGGGCAGGAGAAATCTTTAATAAAAAGACTTTTACATTCTAGAGGGATAAAATCTGATGAAGATATTTATGAATTTACTCATCCTCTTGAAACTAAAATGATTCATCCAAAAGCATTTACTGATATGGAAAAAGTTATTGATAGATTATCAAATGCTATTGATAATGGTGAAAAAATTGTTATCCATGGTGACTTTGATGCCGATGGAGTTACTTCCACTTCTTTGCTATACAGAACTTTTAAATTCTTAGGAGCGGATGTTAATTATTTTATTCCTGACAGAGAAAAAGAAGGTCATGGGTTTGATACAAAAGCTCTTGTAAAAATTATGACGCAGGTTAAACCTAAAGTCATTATATCTTGTGACTGCGGAATTTCAGATGTCGATGCTGTTAATTTTTTAAACAGCTTCAAAATAGACGTAATTATTACAGATCACCATGAAGCACCGGAACTTTTACCTAAAGCTTATGGAATTATAAACCCAAAAGCTCTTGATGCTCTGGATGAAAAATTAACTGCAAAACAAATTGAAAGTTTGACATCCCTTGCAGGTGTCGGTGTTGCATTCAAAGTTGCTCAAGGATTACTCGAAAAATACAACAAACTTGAATTTATTTCAGATATATTGCCCTACGTTGCAGTCGGAACTGTTGCCGATCTTGTTCCTCTAATCGGAGAAAACAGATATTTTGTAACTAAAGGTTTAGAATTAATTTCAAACGGAAAACATTACGGACTTTCAAGACTATTAGAAAGCGCCGGTTACAAAAGTCAAATCACATCAGAACAAATTGCATTCGGTATCGCTCCAAGAATTAATGCATCAGGACGTCTTGATACTGTTGATGCAGCTTTGAAGGTTTTAATTTCCGATAACAGACAAGAAATTGAAATGGCTATTCAGTCTTTGAATGAATTTAATAAAATTCGTCAGGAATTATGCCAAAATATCTTTGCTGAAGCTGATGAGATGGTTAAAGCTGAAGGAAACAGAAATTCTGCAATTGTATTATTTAACAAAGAATGGCATATTGGAATTATCGGAATTGTTGCTTCTATGTTGGTCGAAAAATATTATAAACCGACTTTTTTGATGACATATTCCGATGAAACAAAACAATTCAGATGCTCAGCAAGAAGTATTGAGGGGATTAATCTTTACGATACCATTTCTGCAAATGCTGAACTGTTTGACGGATTTGGCGGACATGCTATGGCTGCAGGACTTTCCTTTAGCGAAGAAAAATCGTCGTTTGAAAAGGTTAAAGCAGCTCTTTGCAAAACTGTTAAAGAAATGTCACAGGGAAAAGATTTGAAACCGTTTATTAATATTGATTTAGAGCTCATGCCTGACGATATTGATGTTGATTTGGTTGAACAAATTTCCCAGCTGGAACCTTTTGGAGCATCAAATCCTAGCCCAATTTTTGTGATGAAAAATCTTAAAATTAAAGAAAAACGTTTGATGGGTGAAAATAAAAACCATCTGCGTTTAACTTGTCAGGCAGGATCCAGTGAATTTAATTGTATTCGTTGGAAAGACGGTGATATCTCTCTTATTAAAGGAGATACACTAGATCTTGCTTTTCACCCGCAGATTAATGAATTCAACGGAAATACTTCGGTTCAATTAATCATTGATGATATTCATTCAGAGTACTTGAAAGAAGAAGAAAATACTCAACAATATAAGCTTTACGATCACAGAAAAAAAACAGATATCTTGCCTCAAGTAAATGATTATGTAAAAAATTCAAAACAAAATATTCTGATATTTGCTGAAAGTAAACCAGTTTTAGATAAACTAAAACCATTCTCAGCTCTTTTTGCTCGAACAATTACAAGAGATAATCTAAGACCTTGTGATTCTTTGATGTTATTTGATTATCCGGCTGATAAAGAAACTTTTGACAAAATTATAAATCAGACAACTCCTTTATCTATTCATTTTATGAACTATGATCTTAAATATATGGATGAGGAAGAATTTTTGAAAACTGTGTGCGGAATGTTAAAATTTGCATGCCATAATAACGGAGGAAAAGTTGAATTGAGGAGATGCGCAAGCTTTTTAGGCAAATCTTATCAAGTATTTGATTTATTATTCTCAATCCTTGAAGATATCAATGTTATAAAAATCAAAGAGAAAACAAAAGATTATTATATAGTAGATTACAACCCTCAAGCAGATATTTCTCAAATTCTTCATTCCTCAAAATACCCAATTCTTACCGATATGATTGCTGAATGCGAAGAATTTCAGAAAAACTTGATGGAAGATGATGTATATTTTCTTGTATAATAAAAAAAAATGAGCCGTTGATCAGCTCATTTTTTTTTATCTATTATTCTTATTTGCTTAAATTATTATCTGATTTGAACAGGCATAATCAAGCAAACATAATCTTCTTCATTGTTTGGTTTGAACATTGTTGCAGAAAGAGGTGTATTCAATCCGATTTTTACCTCATCTGAATCAATATTTTTCAATGCTTCCAATACAAATTTGTAATTGAATGCTATTGCCAAATCTTCACCAGTATAATCTATATCAATACTTTCCTCTGATTTACCGGAATCTGGTGTATCTGCCATTAATTTTAAATTATTATGGCTGAATTCCAATTTTACAATGCTTGTTTTTTCATTAACCATAATTGATACACGTTCCAATGCTGAAATCATTTGTTGAACATTTACAAGCGCTTCTTTTGGACTTTCTTTTGGAATCAACTGGTTATATTTTGGGAATTGACCTTCCAACAATCTTGAAATTGTTGTAGTTTTTTCTGATTTTATTATTATTTTTGATTTTTCTGTGTATATTTTTACAGAATCTTCATCAATAAATCCGCTCATTTTTATAAATTCATTCAAAGTCTTTGATGGGATAATTAATTGTTTAGAATGA
>CALVGY010000077.1 GCA_944327215.1 Candidatus Gastranaerophilales bacterium
ACCAAGAAGTCTACAAATTGTACAATTTAACAGAAGAAGAAATCAAAATTATCGAAAATAACTGAGTCCGAAAAATTTTTTAATATATATTTCTATATTTTTCAATAAAGAGAAATATACTAGAAAAATTATACAGGCATGTTTCATTTTTATCTTGAAAATCTTAGTTTTAACAAAATCTAAACTATTTTTTCTTGTTTATTTAAAATTTCATCTAAAAATAAAAAAAGATAGCAAATAAAAAGGTTTAAACTTTCTGACTTTTTAGAAAACCTTTCTATGATATTTAACAAAAAATCATCTAAATTCTTAAAATGTTAAGAATTATAAATGTAAATTTAGTAGAAAAATTTTTACATCAATTTTCAGCAAAATCCCCCTAAAACTCTTGCTATACCTATCTTTGATGGTTATCTGCCCCTTTTAAGTGGTGAAACCATTGCAGCTATCGAATTTGGGTAGTGTTAAAACACTTCTATGATACAAGTTTAATGAAAAAACGTCTTATCGATATCCTCTTTTATATAACGTTTCGCATATTTTCAACTGTGCTTAATTCAGAGAGTACCCCTTAAACATCTTATGTAGCAAGGGTTTTCAAATTTTAGGGTATTGCAATTCAAATTATTTCTGATAATAATGAGAATACACTTCCGAAAAAAGAAAGGTAGACCTAAATTCTAACCATTTTAAGCGACGGAAAAGAACATCCCGTTAGCTTTACTTGGTATGCAAAATTTGTACATTGAAAACTAAATAAAAAAATTGAGGAAACTATATAACACTTATCAAAACAAGAAAGGAGGAAAAAATGCTTTTAAAAAATGAAATTGATATTTCAGTAGAAAACGGAAATTTTAGAGTGGAGATTGACGATTTTTGGTACAGAGATAAACGATCAAAAAAATTCATCCAACTAAATCAAAAAGAAGGCACTTACTCTATTATTCCTAAACTTGAAAATTTAGATAAAAGGTTAATGCTTTTGATTGCAAGTAGTATTAGAGAAAAATGTGGATTTTTTCATGTACAAAATACCGATTTTATTTTAGAATTACCAATTACTTTTCAAAAAATAATGCCTACCATATCCAATCTAAATTTTGAATTCCGAATTTTTCAATACATATTTTCCGTAACATTGAATGATAGTGCATCGCATTTGCAAATTTCATACTCTGGAATAGCCACAGATCCAAATGATGAGTTTTTGTACGACATTGCATTAGCATTATATGGGAAAAAGTCAAATTTTGACATCAATTTGGAAAAGTATGAAGAATTTTGGGTAGAATAGTCAAAATATCCTGTTTATTTTGATTGTTATAGTTAATTACAGGAGAAAGGTTAAAACAAATGACAACAGAATATTGTAAATTCAATTTTCGTAATCAAAATACCAGTTGATCCAACTACGAAAAAGAAGAAATTAAACGGTTACTAAAAATCATTTTTGCAGATACGATTTTAACCAATTTAACTTCTTCTTAATCGGAGATTTAATCTCCATCCATATAGCAGTATGTAGAACTATGCCATATATTAACAGTTTAGTACAAACACAATCTAAACTCCATTGGCATAAAAGTATAATGAAAGGAAAAAATAAAATGCTCGAAACAATGAATTATATCATGTTAGGTGCATATGATTTTGAAATATTACAAGAAATCGGAATTGTACCATCAGTAATGGAAAAGTTAGAAAATAGTAAGTTTTACAACAAAAATGGTGAATTTTTAGAAGTTTCAGATATTGACTCATTAGAAGAAATAAAACTTCTTGTTGATTTACACATTGGAACCATCTTAAATTCCTACCCAGAAGAAGAGGTTTTAAGTAATATTTACGAAATCCAACTTCCAAATGAATATATTCCGTTCTCGTTACAATTTGCAAGATATAATGTCTTTTTACATTGGAAAAAACATCTTTTCAATGCTATAATGACAAAATACAATCAAATTGTAGTATCCCCAAGTAATGAAATACCAATGGGACCTAACGATATTGTAATTGAAATATCTGATGAATAAGAAGAAATTCTTATCAGAACGCTCAAGTTTTTTGAGCGTTCTTTTTTTTTCATTAAGTCGGAGGAAATTAAATGAAACAAATTACTAATGTGAATAACTGCTTAACGTACAGTTACCAAGACAAAAACAACAAATTTATCACAAACAAAATTGCAAATTATGCAATTCAAGGCTTATTTATAATAAAATTGATAACTAACACTAAAAACAATCATAAGGTCATAGAAAAAGTTGTATTATGAGTTATTAAAGAACAACAACCACAGAAACGATACATTAGACTTATTGAAGGAAATGATGAATACGACTTTAATACATTTTTCAAAGCTATTCATCGAGGAATAGTAGGGCTATATGAGGATTTCAACAAAAATAAATATTTATTGCTACTAAAAATGCTACACAATAATCTTCGGGTTGTAACCATTTATACAAATTTTGGATATCAACCAAGAGAAAATTCGTATATTTTAGGCAATTCAAAAATACTTATTGATGATAAAAAAGTCGAAAATTATCCAAATTTACCTAATGATTTACATCTTACAGAAGATGAAAAACTCCAAATTCTCCCTGCAAATGGCTTTGTTCCAATGCTTTATCAGAGTGGAAATCCTAAAATTGTACTTAAGAACTTTGTAGCATCAATGATTAAAACTTTTGACGCTCCAATTTTAATGGCAATAGCTGTAGGATTTGCATGCTGTTTCTTTGATATTTTTATTTCAAAGGCGCAAGGTTTTCCTTACATTATTCTTTATGGAGAATCTAATGCGGGTAAATCTACAATTTTACACATTTTAGCTGCCTTCTTCGGTATAACTAATATGACATCATTAACAAGTGGAACTTCTACCGGAGTAAGTTTAAGAAATCAACTTGAAAAATTCAACAATTTTCTCGTATTTTACGAAGAAATTGACCGTTGCAAGATTAATTACATAGAAGATTTAGGTAAAGATGGATTTTCTGCCACTCCAAGAAAAAAATCTTCAAAGGATGGTAAAGAAATCATCACTGAAATAAATACTTCTTTTTGTGTTGGAACAAATCATTTCTTTGAAGAAATGACTTTTGCAAATTTTTCAAGATGTATTCCTGTAAATTTAAGACGAGGAAAATTTGATTTAACAGATTTTAAGTACCATTCAATAGATGAACTTAAAAAACTTTCTTGTTTTCTACCTGAAATATTGTTTTATAGGAATAAAATATTTGATATATACCAAGAACAATATAAAATTGCTCAAAAATATTGTAGTTTTGCTAGAATTTGCAACAATGTTGCTATTGGAATGTCAATATGGATAGTAATTAATGAAATCTTAGAAGAAGAAGTAATAAATACTGAAAATTTAGTTACAAACTACCTTGACTACTTTGAACAATATATTGATACAGAATTGTCTTATGGAGATGTTTTCTTATCAAGTGTATATAGACTTTTCTGTAGTAAAGAATTGCTTTATGGTAGAGATTTTGTTATTACAAAGAGTAAATTTTTAAGAATTAATCTTACTAAATATTGCGATATTTTTAATAGCATAAATCCAAACAAAAAGTTAACCCCTGGACAGATTAAACTAAAACTTGCAAATGATAAAAGAGCAGTTTGTCTAAAAGGTTCAGATCTAAAACCAATAGGTAGAGCTGTTAAAATAGATATTTCAAACAATGAAATCTTACTTGATATCCTAAATAGGATAACAAAAACTCAAGATGAAGAGGAGTATAATGATGAATAACTCCCTCAAAAATCTTTTAGCAAATATCTATCTTAGATTATCAAGTAAAAAACAAGAAGATGGGATGTCTAAAGAAATCCAAGAAACCGAATGTCGAAAGTACTGTGAAAAAGAGGGAATTATTGTCAAAAACATTTTTTATGAAAATGAAAGTGCAATGATTCCTAATAATCGACCAGTTTTTGAAGATCTCATAGCTCGGCAAAAGACAAAAGATAGAGTTGATGTTATTATGGTTTACACTTTAAACCGTTTAACAAGAAATCATCCTGATTTTTATTACATTAGAGAGTTAGTTGATAAATTCAATACTAAAATTATTTTTGTTAAAGAAAATATGATCATTCAAAAACCTTTTAAAAGTTATGAAAAATATTTATTTAACATTTTAGTAGCAAACGCAGAATTTGAAGTAGCTCATATGAATGAGATCCGTAAAAACGGGCTAATTGCAAGAGCTAAAACAGGGAAAAGACCATCTAAACTCCCCCATGGCTATAAATCCTATAATGGGAAAGTGGTAATTGTACCTAAAGATGCAAAATTTGTTAAAAAAGCATTTGAATTGTATGCAACTGGAAGATTTTCTATAAATTCTTTAACTGAAGAGTTATTTGAAGAAGGTTTCTACTATTCAAAACAACCTAACAAGAAAATTCCAAGAGCAACTTTAGCTAATATGCTTAAAAACTTATTTTACACTGGATGGTACACATTCCCAGATTGTGAAAAAGAGATAAAAGGAACTCATAAAGCTATTATTGATCGCAATCTATATGATAAAGTTCAAGAAATGCTTAGTGTTTCTGGATATGAAAAGATAAGAAAACATGAATTTCTTTACTCAAAACTTTTAACATTACAAGAAACAGGTAAATTTATGATTGGCGATATCAAGAAAGATAAATACATCTATTACACAGCCTTTGATAATGATGGTGTAAGACATTCGATAAATGAAAATGTAGTTACTGATGCAATTTTAAGCTATTTCAAAGAAATTCGGCTTAATATGATACCAAAAACTATTATTGATGAGGTTTTAGAAGAAGAATTAATGCCTTTAAAGAAAGAACTTTCATCTCTAAAACGCAATAAAAGTCGTAAATATCATAAAGAACTACACCTTCACGACTTTATAGAAACAAATTCTATAGAAGATGAAGATTTTATAACAGAAGAACTTGAAAATATCGAAATGCTTTACTCTAATCTACCTGAAAAGATAGAGCAAAAGGAACACCAAATTCAAAAACTAACTCAAAAATGTTATGAAGTAATGCAAAAACGACTTTACGACATTTATATTCAACTTGATTCAAAGAACCAAAGAAAGATTCTTGAACTTGTTACAAATAAGTTTGAGTTGCAAAGCAAAAAGGTAAAATTAACATTCAAATCTACATTTAGAAAGATTAGAAAACGATAATTTTACTTTAAATTATCATGAGATATGTAATCTGAATTCGGACCCGTACATAAAAATGTACGGGTTTTCTTTTTATCTTATATATCCTATCATATTTTTTAAATATTGTATTAAATCCCTATTATAAGCCCTTAAAGCTCTTTGTATTTCTATTACATTGTTATATCCACTAATTTTAGCTCTTACTTCAATTGGCACAGTTTCAGGAGATTCATATTGCTTTTGTATTTTTTGTACTATTTCATAATAATTATTATTAGAAATCGCTCTACATATTTGTAAAAACTTATCTAACTCATATTGTTGATTCTCATCTAAGTTATTAAATTTAGAATAAATATTTACACCAATAAAATTCTCGAAATTTTCAATTGATAAACTTTTTATTGTAAATTGATTATATAATTTAATATCCTTAATTTTTAATATCATTAATAAGGCTAAAATTGGCATAATTTTATTTACTTTTTCATCTAACATTTTAGTTATTACGTTAAATTTCGCATATATTTGCTCAATATCCCTTAGTTGCATTGGATATATGCTAGCAAATAAATTGAAATAAGTATTAAACTCATCATATCCTGTCGTCCATCTTCCTACTACACTATTATCTTTATTATGTATATCAAAAATATTTTGCAGATTTTCTGTATATTTTTGTATATCAGGTTTAGGTAATTCTAATTCCAAATCAATAAATCTTCTTAAATACCCCTCTCCGTCCATACCACAACCATAGATATTACTTATTGTATGTTTTAACTGGCTTCGATCTATTCCTAAGATAAATACAAGTCCTTTAACATTAAATAAATGTTTTATTGCTTCAAGTAACTCTATTGCAAAAATAGGTCTACAACGTTCTAATTCATCTACAAAAATATATATATTCTTACCCGATAATGTTTTTACTAGTTTATCTATATCTTTTTTGAACTCAGCTAATATATTTCTCAGTTGATTATATTCATATAAGTTTTCTACTTTAGGTAAACTCATTGAATTAGCATCTGTTTTTTGTTTTAACTCATCTATATCAAGAATCCCATTGGAACCTTCAAAAATAAAATGTTTAAAACAAGTAAAAAGAATATCTCCGCAATTCTTAATATCTGTAATTAAATCATATTTTACTAAATTCTGCTCTTTTAATTGCTCTATAAAATTATATAAAAAAGGAAGTAGTGGTTTTTCAACAAAATCACAATCCCAAGCGTTGAAAAATACAACTGTTTCTCCTTTTTGTTTAAGTTCTTCTGCCCAACGTTTTAAAAAGAAAGTTTTTCCACTACCATAACTTGAATTTATAGACAAAACAAAAGGCTGTTCTATTGAGGTTATAATCTTAGTAAAATCTTCTGCAACCTTATTTCTACTGAATAAATCTCCCTCCCAAATATTCTCTTTATTAATTTCCATTTCTTCATTTTTCAAACATATAGGTTTTGTCATTTTCATACTCCTTTTTGATCATGAAAACACAAAAAATACATATTTCAATTAGACAAGCAGTTATATTATGTATATTGATAATAGCTTACTTTAGTGTATATTCAGCAAATCATAATGGGAAGTCGTATGGAATCCTTACTTTACTTTTCTGGAAAATGAGTAAAAATTAAAATACAAAGTTCAGAAAATTATAAAGGAATTCAAATATGGAACATAATCAAGCTGTTATTTATGCAAGAGTTTCAAGCAGAGAACAAGAGCGTGATGGATTTTCTATTCCTGCACAGTTAAAACTACTCAATGAATATGCTCTTAAAAATGGTTTTCAAATAGTAAAAGAGTATTCTGATGCAGAAACTGCTAAAAAGGCAGGTAGAACCAATTACAATGAGATGCTTAATTATCTTAAAGCAAACCCTGAAATTAAAACTGTTCTTGTTGAAAAAACAGATAGACTTTACCGTAATTTCAAAGACTATGTTACTCTTGAAGATTACGATTTAGAAGTACATTTAGTAAAAGAAGGGAGCATAATCAGCAAAAATTCTAAATCCCATGACAAATTTATCCATGGAATTAAGGTTTTAATGGCTAAAAACTACATTGATAATCTTTCAGAAGAGATTTCAAAAGGATTACATGAAGGATTAGAACAAGGTTTCTGGCCATTTCAACCACCATACGGGTATATTAGAGGAGCTAAAAAGAATTTAGTTATAGATAAATCAAGGATTCTTTTTGTTCGGAGAGCTTTTGAGCTATTTGCAACAGGGAAATACTCTCTTAGAAAACTTTCTGAACAATTATTTATAGAAGGTTACTATTACAAAAATGAGCGACCTAAAATAACACAGTGCGTTCTTGAATCTATGCTAAAAAACGTTATTTATGTAGGGCAAATGAACTGTAACGGCATAATTTATCAAGG
>CALVGY010000078.1 GCA_944327215.1 Candidatus Gastranaerophilales bacterium
AATGATATTTTATTGTTGTTAAACTACAATGATAATTTTGAGCAATTAGAAACTAATAATCAAGATGAAATATTAGGCTGGTTAATATATATAAATACACATATCCCTAAAACTTTAGCAAAAATGTTCGTAGTTCTTCAAAATATTAATCTTTATCTAAGTAGATATTACAAATCTGAAAATTTGATAAAAAATGAAGCTTGCAATTCTTATATTAGAATGAAGAAAATTCTTGATGAATATAAAAAGCAATATCAAATAATAGTTAATGATAAAAATCCATGTAATATGTTTACAGAAAGGCCTCTTGGGGGAGAAGAAGTAGCAACATATAAAATTGACCTAGATTATATTAATGAAATTCTAGATACTTGGGTTATGGATTTTGGATTAAATAAAAAGCAAACAGAAATAATCAAAACTGAAATAGCTGACCAAGCAAAAGCAAAATGGGAGGCTACCGAAAATGAAATATAATTTAAACAGTAAAAATATAAGCTTTGAGGTGAAGTAAATGTCTAGTGATGTATTTTTCTTTGGTTCAGGATTTTCAAAATCTTTAATAAATAGTTATCCAACACTAAATGAATTATCAAATTATATAAAAAGTGAATTTCAATACGAAAAGGAATCTGTTCATAGGCATTTTATGCATGAAGTGCCTGACAAATTTCATGATAACATTGAAACATTATTGACTTATTTATCCAGTAATTTGCCTTATAAAACACCTGTACAAGTTTCTGCAGATGAAGCATTATATAAAGATATAACTTCTAAACTTGCTAAATATTTTAAACAATTACGCAATGATTATAATATTGATACAAATGAACAATCTATTAAGCAATTTGCTAAGTATATTCTAAATAACAAATGTACCTGCATAACTTTAAATTATGATTTAATACTTGAGGATCTTTTATATAAAAACACACCTCAAGAATACCAAGATGCAAATAAGAATTTTTCTATATTTTATAAAATACCAATTACAAATTTACAAAATAGAATTCCAGTGAGTTATGGAGGATACAAAAATTGGAACACAGATTTTTGTAGGGCTCAAATGCCAGAAATAATTAAACTACATGGATCAATAAATTGGTTATATTCTGGTTTATCAATTTCTGATCCTGTATACTCTGAAACAGGAGATGAAGATGACTATTTAAAATCAGGTTTAATAAATTTTATAGTTCCGCCAGTATTGGATAAGCAAAGTCAATATAATAATGTTATTATAAAATCTTTATGGACAAAAGCTTTTAATGCAATAGAAAATGCTCGTAATATTTACATTTATGGTTTTTCTTTTCCTCAAACTGATTATTCAATAAGATTTTTATTCCAATCAGCACTAAGGAATAATCCTTTTTGTAAAATTCATGTTGTAAATACTGTTTCAAATCTAGAGGCTCTAAAATCACATTATATTGAAATATTTGGAGGAAATAATTGTAATTTTAGTTGTTGTGTAGGTAATAACCAATTAGGAGCTCTACTAAACATTTTACAAGGAGGTCAAGATGATTAAAAAATGCTTATCTTTTCAGGAGGCATTGAACAAAGCAAATGATTTTGGAAAACATTATCCAGAATATAGTGATAAAAATATACTACTAGCAAATGGGTTTAGTATAGCATGTTGCAAAGAAATATTCACATACAAAACCTTGTTTGAAGGTGCTAAATTTTCAAATGAAATTAATAAAATATTTCAAATATATAAAACTTTTGACTTTGAAAAAATTATAAATAAAATTATAGATACTTCTAAAATAATTGCCATATACGATGAAAAAAATAGTTATGCTGAATTATTAAAAAATGAAGCAGAAAAAATAAAAGAAGAATTGGTTAATGTAATATCAAAAAAACATCCTAATCATCAACATGAAATAACTGATTCAAAATACTTAAGTGCTTATAAGTTTTTATCCAATTTTTCTAATATCTATACTTTAAATTATGATATGCTACTTTATTGGACAATAATGTTACAAGAGAGGAACCGCGAGTTACTTAAATTATTTAAAATTAATGTAAGAGAATATAAAGATAATTTTGGAAGAAATCATAATACAGGGGAGCTATACTGGTATAAATCTAATCATCAACAAAATATATTTTATCTTCATGGCGCTTTACACTTATTTGATAATGGTTATGAAATAATTAAAGCTGAAACTACTGATAATGAAAATTTAATGGATATAATTAGGACACAATTAAATATAGAACATTATCCTCTAATAGTAACAGAAGGAACATCCGAAGAAAAACGAAATAAGATTTCTCATAATAGATATTTGCAAAATGCAATAGAGCAATTACATTACATAAAAGGTAGCTTATTTATACACGGACATTCTTTGGACGACAATGATAAACATATAATAGATACTATCAATATAAATAAGAATTTAAAACAAATATTTATTAGTGTATATGATCCAAAAAATAATTTTAAAAATATACAACAAAAAGCAATAAGTTTATTTATTGATAATATTCAAAAACCTAAAGAACTCTTTTATTATGATGCGGATTCTGCACATGTATGGGATTCAATATCAGAAGAGGATATAAATGAAAAACTCGGATTTATCACTTTGGAGGGCGGAGATGACCTCTAAAAATGAAATTAAAACATTAGGAGAACTTTCAGTTGATAATAAAGGCTCATATGGAATTGCAGCTTCTGCTGTTGAATATTCAGAAGAGTTGTATACATACTTAAGAATTAGTGATATTACAGACGATGGTAGAATTAATAAAAATGATTTGAAATCTGTAAATGAACAAAATGCAGAAGATTATCTCCTAAAGCCAAATGATATTGTTTTTGCTAGAACAGGTGGAAGTACTGGAAGAAATTATTTTTATGATGGTAATGATGGACAATTTGTTTATGCAGGTTTTTTAATAAAGTTTAGCATTGATCCTCAAAAAGTTAATCCTAAATATATAAAATATTATTGTCAATCAAAAATTTATCGTGATTGGGTACATTCTTTTAACACTGGTAGTACCCGTGGAAATATTAATGCACAAACATATTCAAAAATGCCAATTATACTGCCACCAAGAACGCAACAGGATGTTTTAGTAAAAGTGTTGTCGAGTTTGGATGATAAGATTGAGTTGAATAATAAGATTAATCAAAATTTAGAACAGCAAGCCCAATTACAATTATCAGAGAGATTGAGAAAAAGGCCCCCCGGAAGTTTGAGAGAATTCTCAAACTTTTTAAGTTTTGAGGGAAAAATTTCAAAACTTAGTGATACAAACTCTCAAACTCTCTGATAATTCATTCTTAAAGTTACTGATACTATTTTGTATAGTATAGTAACAAGTCATCCAACTCTCTTGTAGATAAACATTGATTAAAATTATTGTAAATATATCTTTGCAATTTTAGCATTCTGTTACAAAAAATCATATAATCATAATCAATATTCTTGGAATTTTCTATTTTTTTATTACTCTTATGTACATATTTAGATAAATTTTGACGTGCTCTACTATCATAAATAAAAAATACATTTGGACAATGAAAATGCAGATATTTAGAGGCTAATGAACGTTTATTTAATTTAGTTTCGTCATAAAAGAATTTTGTTAAGGAATAATGTAATTCTAAAGCAGTGTCTGCGTTTGTTTCATTAAAAAATTCACAATTATTTAAATATTGAATTGTTTTATCAATATACAGAAATTTTTCTATTAATCTTTTGGCTACTTGCGTATAAAAATAGGGATTATAACCATCCGCATTTTTACGTCGTTCTAAAGTAGCGGCATAACTTCTTCCTATTAACCAAATTTTACTTGCTATAGTATCTTCATCTATGTGTTCAATATTTTCTTTACACATATTATATAGAACTTTATTACCCAAGTCGCATCCTGCTGAATGTTTATTATTTTCGAAATATTTTAGAACTCTATCGTTTGTATATTCTTTATTAACTGAAAACTTTTCTAAATGTATATACTGCATTTATTACCCATATTAACAACACTAATTTATTACAATAATATTATATTACAAATATTTAATCTATTTTATTTGCTTGCAACTAATTAATTATATGCTTATAACTCTTTTCGCAAATGTATTTTTTTGATATAAGTAAAAAAGTAGGAGTAGCATATGAAGTTTAGTAAATTTTATACGGAAAATAAATATAGTTCTTGGAAAGAAATAGAAGATGGTATCAGGAGCAAAACTGAAGAAAAAGAACGTGGAGACTTATTTGAAGAATTTGTATATGCATATTTTTCGATAAAGAAAGATTTTTACCAAATAGAAAAAGTATATATGTCTGAAGATATTCCAAATGGAATAAAAGAATCGATAAAACTTGAAGATACTGATTATGGGGTTGATGGTGTATATGTAAGAACAGATAATCAAATTGTAGCATACCAAGTTAAATTTCGTTCTGATAGAGACAATCAACCATCATATAGAGAACTTTCTACATTTTGGGCAGAATCAGAACATGCTGATTATAGATGTATTATAGCAAATACTTATAGTTTACCCGAACAATCAGATAAAAAGAAAGACCAGTTTTCTATTTTGGTTGATATTCTTGATGCTTTGGATGATGATTTCTTTAATGCCTTTAATATTTTCACACATGAAAATAAACTACCGAGCCATAACATCAAAAAGCCATATGAATACCAAAAAGATATAATAAAAAATATTACAAAGAAATTCGATACCTACAATAGAGGTAAATTTATTGCGGCATGTGGCACAGGTAAAACCTTAACGGCATTATGGATAAAAGAACAACTTAATCCCGAACCAAATACCACATTGTTTATTGCTCCTAGTTTATCACTAGTTAAGCAAACTATTGAGGCTTGGACAGATAATAGAAGTAAAACGTTTTCATATATTGCAGTTTGTAGTGACGAATCAGTGATTGGGGATAAAGAAGATTACATTATTAAGAGTGCATCTCAGTTTAATTTCCCAGTTACAACAGATTCAGAAGAAATTAAAAAGTTTTTATCTTCGACTGGCAATAAAGTAATATTTAGCACATATCAATCTCTCGATGCTATTGCTAATGCGTTGATTGAACTCCCTGAGTTTTCTTTTGATTTGGCATTTTTTGACGAAGCACATAGAACCGCAGGAGCTAAAAACTCAGAACTTTTCACATATGGATTAGATGACTCATTTATTTCTATTAAAAAACGTTTATTTATGACTGCAACTGAAAAAATGGTTAGCAAAAGAGTAAAAAATACAGCAAAAGCTCTTGAATATCAAGTGTTTTCTATGGATGATGAAGAAGTATATGGACCAACTTTTGATGAGTCATTATCATTTGCAAATGCAATAGATAAAGGTATAATATCCGATTATAAAATTATTGTCGCTTGCGTTACAGAAGAAGAATTAGAAAATCTTTTAAAGCAAAATAAATATGTAAGTGTTGGGGATTCGACTCAAACTATTAATAATGTATATAAACAATTGATATATGCGAAATGTTTAAAAGATTTAAATATACGTAAAACAATATCTTATAATTCATCAATCAAAGAAGCTCAAAACTTTATCAATGAGAATAATAGATTAAAATCATATATTTCAGAATTATGCTCTAATATAGACACAGATTGTTTGTATTTAGCCCATGTGAACGGCAAACAAAGAGCAGGTATTCGAAGAAAAATCTTCCATAATTTCGATGAGTATGAATATGGATTAATGACAAATGTAAATTGTCTAACAGAAGGCGTTGATATTCCGGCAATAGACTCGGTATATTTTGCGGATCCAAAGCATTCAGAAATTGATATTATTCAAGCCGTAGGAAGAGCTTTGCGTAAGAATTCAAAAACCGATAATGAAAAGATTGCATATGTTATTGTTCCTATAATTTTAAAAAATGACGGAACACAAGCAGAAATTTCTGAGTGTTTTGAACCGTTATTTGATGTTGTTCAAGCAATAAGAGACCAAGATAAACGTTTAGCAACTATAATTGATGATATAAATTATCAAGCTGCTAAAACGGGAAGAGTTAATAAAGGAAGTGATATAAGTAGTAAAGTGATTTTATTGCCTACCAAAATTAACATTGAAAATTTATCTGAAAATTTATATTTACAAATTGCCCAGGTAAATAAAGATCCTGTTACAGGAGTTTCAACAACTGAATATGTCCATGTTACAGGTGACAGAAAATTAGATATGGAAAGAAATTTTAAATCTCTTGTTGACTATGCTGTTGATTCGTATAAAAAAGACGTTGATGCTACTCTTGAAAGATTTTCTATTGTAGGTAAAAGTATTTTGAATAGAGACGAAGTAAAGGTTGGTCAAAGCCATAACAATGTATCTCATACATTACGAGGTGGTTTTATTCAAAAAAATTCAGATAAGTTATATAAAATTTCTGCTATTGGGAAAAAGTATTTGAACAGAGAAAATAATTTTATAGAAATTTTAAAGTATCAATTATTGAAGTATTCATTTTTTAATAAAACTAATGCTACTTTATTATTTCCGTATAGAGCGTTGTTTAATACATTTTTTTATATCGATAAATTATCAAGATTAGAATTTTTATATTCATTATTTTCTGCTCAATCTACAGATACTAATATGTTAGAAGAGATGATAAAAAGAATAAATTATTTGCAAGATACTTATTATAATACTGAAACTTTAAATAATGAAAACAAAGAAAAAGTTCTTTATATGTTAAATGATAAGTATGAGTTAAATTATTCAATGGGTGATGTATGGTCAAGGCCAAGGATTACAACCGCAGGTAATCAATTTCTTTATTTTAAAAATCACTTAATAACTGTTTATAGCGACATTTTTTACGCAGATGGTAATACAATTATCAAAAAAGCAAATTCAGATGATAAAATAAAAGATTTACTAGAAAAAACTCAAGTAGTAGAACAAATAAGTTCTACGGATGGATGTATTGAGTATTATTTTAATCAGTTATATTAAATTTTTTCTAAAACAACAATACTTTCACGTAAAGCTGTTTTGAGGTATGGGAAACGCTGAATTTGTTGTCCTGATGTTTTAGCATTGCGACAAACATCTATTTCAACTACCTTCAATCCACATTTCTCGGCAATGTACCCAAATAGCAAATCTGTGGGAACTATTTTACCTAAATATGAACTTTGGTCAACAACAATATAACATCTTTTAGATTTAGGTAATGATAGAGCACATTCCTGTATAATTTCATGCATGTCAGAAAAATAACCTTTAATCATTGCCGGAACTTTTCTTGTTCTAGAATCCCTTTTGCCTGTTAATGTTTCTTTTTCCGGAATCGCTTTTTTAATTTCATCTGCAAGCATATTTATATATGGATCATCATTTTTAATTGTGCAACTATTGTTTTTTACAAAGGATCTTACTGCATCATGCCTGTAATCATTAATCTTTGTTATGTTATCTGCAAAATCACAAAATACTAATTCTAATTTATATGATTCAAAATAATCAAAAGA
>CALVGY010000079.1 GCA_944327215.1 Candidatus Gastranaerophilales bacterium
TCAAAAGAAGAAGCATTCTCTCACTTAACAAGAGATATGCAAAAAACTATTATCGATAAGAAAATCAAATTCTACAATGTAGATGCTGAAAAACTTATCGAACAACAACCAGGCTTGCGCGGTAAAGGTGCTAACACTGTAATGATGGTTGCATACTTCAAAGTTTCAGGAATTATTCCATTCGAACAAGCTCTTGAAGGTATGAGAGAAATGACTAAGAAAACCTTTAAGAAAAAAGGTGACGATGTTGTAAACATGAACTTAGCATTAATTGATGCAGCTGTTGATGCAACAGAAGCAGTTCCTATTCCATCATCACTTGAAGGCGTAGGATGCGTAGATGATGTTAAACTAATTTCTGATAATGCATCAGAATTCGCTAAGAAAATCATTGAACCATCAATGAGACAAAAAGGCGATGACATTCCTGTATCAGCTATGTCTATTGACGGTGTTATCCCAACAGGAACAGCTTGTTTAGAAAAACGTGGTATTGCACCTCGTGTTCCACATTGGAATTCAGAATTCTGTATTCAATGCGGAATTTGTGCATCAGCTTGTCCACACGCTGCTATAAGAACAAAACTTATTGAAACAGATGATTTGAAAAATGCACCTGAATCATTCAACACAGTAGATGCTAAACCAAATGATCACGGTGAAAAATTCAAAGTACAAGTATACTGCAAAGATTGTACAGGTTGCGGCGTTTGCTTGGATCAATGTCCAATGACAAAAGTTGCAGGCAAAGAAGCTTTAACTTGGTCATCAATCGAAAAAGAAGAAGCAGCTTGTGAAATGGTTAATGAAGAATTCTTCGATGCATTACCAGATAACGTAATGGGCAAAAATAATACCAATACAATTAAAGGTGCAATGCTTAGAAAACCATTATTTGAATTCTCAGGAGCATGCGCAGGTTGTGGTGAAACTCCATACGTTAAATTAGTATCTCAATTATTTGGTGAAAACGTAATCGTTGCTAACGCAACAGGTTGTTCATCAATCTATTCAGGTACATTCCCAACAATTCCTTATACAAAAACAAAAGAAGGAAGAGGTCCAGCTTGGGCTAACTCATTGTTCGAAGACAACGCTGAATTCGGTTTTGGTATGAGATTAGCTGTAGATCAAAACAGAACTACTTTGAAATCTTATGTAGAAAAAGTTCTTTCTAACGAAAAAACTCCTGCAGATTTAAAAGAAGCTCTAGAAGGCGCTATGGCTCACTTCGAAAATTCAAAAACTGAAGAAGCTATTAAAGCTCAAGATAAAGCAAAAGAAGTTCTTGCTAAATACGCAGATGTTGAATGTCCTGATTTAGCAAAAGTTAGAGAACTTCAAGACTACTTCACAGATAAATCTGTATGGATTATCGGTGGTGACGGTTGGGCAAACGATATCGGATACGGCGGTATTGACCACGTATTAGCTCAAGATAAAGATGTCAACATCCTTGTTCTTGATACAGAAGTTTACTCTAACACAGGTGGTCAAGCTTCTAAATCAACTCCTACAGGTGCTGTTGCAAAATTTGCTACAGGCGGTAAGAGAACATACAAGAAAAACATGGGCTTGATGAGCATGTCTTATGGTTATGTATACGTAGCATCAGTAGCATTAGGTGCAGACAGAGCTCAAACTCTTAAAGCATTTAAAGAAGCTGAAAGCTACAAAGGACCATCAATCATCTTTGCTTATGCACCTTGTATCGCACACGGTATCGATATGAGCAAAACTCAAACAGAACAAAAACGTGCTGTAGAAGCAGGATACTTCCCATTATACAGATATAATCCGGATCATCCTGAAGCACCATTCACTTGGGATGCAAAAGATCCTAAAGGAAGCTACCAAGACTTCATCAGATCTGAAGGACGTTATAAATCATTAATGAAAACAAATCCTGAAGCTGCTGAAGCTCTATATACTCAGGCAGAAGAAGATGCAGCAAAACGTATGGCTGTATACAAAGCTGTCGGCGAACTTATGAAATAATAACAAATTTCATAATAGAAAAAGCGGAGTTTATACTCCGCTTTTTTATTATTTATAATATAAAAATGGAATACTTAAATTTATAAGTATTCCATTTTATTATATATATAAATTTGCTAAATATTAATCATCGTCAACCTCTTCACTGTCATGAAGTTCGTTTACTTTTTCAACAACTTCATCAGGTAAATCTTTCATTGGATTTTTAACTAATTCTAAGTCTTCACGATTTTGAATATTGGTTTTTAAGAAATCATTTTCTAATTGAAGTTCAGATTTACGAGCTTTAGCAAGATTTAACTGTTTTTCTTTCAAGTCATTATAATTTTTGCTATATTCTCTGTTCATAGCTGCACTATGACTAACTGAATGAATAAGTCCGCCTAAAAGTAATGTTTCCGGAGCCCAATCCAAAACTGTTGCGCCAAAATCTTTCAATGCAGAAGGAACTTTTTTGGCAAAATTATTAACTTTAGTTTTTAGAGCAAGAACATTTTTGTTTTTGTTTAAAAATTTATTAACCTTTGTTGTTGCTTTTTGCAAGAATTTTGGAGCTTCAAAGGAAGCTAATTTTCCGGCAGCTCTTCCTGTTAAAGAAATTGCTGCAAATCCTGCTGCTAACAATGCTGCTAGAGATAAAACTGGATGTTCTCTATCAAATTTTCTTACACTTTCAGATTTCTTTGAAAGTTCAGCTTTTGCAAGTCCAACCAAACCTACAGCACCAAGAGTTGCGCCCCATAATCCACCTGCTTTTAAGCCGTTAGCTAAGCTTGCAGATAAACCGGAGACTTCTCTTGAGAAAATTTTAGTTTTTCCTTTTGTAAAAACTGCGGCACCAAGTCCTGCCGCAACAGGAGCTGCCAAAATTAATGAATTTGTTATTTTGTTGTGTTTTTTTTCATTTGCTTTTTGAGCTGTTTGTAAGTAAGCGATTTGACGAACTGATTGATCATCTAAATTAATCAATGCATCAATTCTATCACGTTTCCCTTGAAAACTCGGACTAACTGCTGAAATTTGCATACACACACCTACACTTTCACAAAATAATTATACTAGATTAAAACGCAAAAGTAAATTTTTTTGCTATAAATTACAAATATTGTTAAGATTATTTACAACAGAATATCTTTTTTTTATTATAACTTATATGAAAAAGTTTTATATTCACACCATGGGTTGTAAAGCTAACCAATTTGAAAGTTCAATTATAGCCGAAGACTTAGAAAAAAACGGAATAACTCAAACTAAAAATATTGAAGATGCGGATTATTATATCCTGAATTCCTGCACAGTTACACATAAAAGTGACAATGAAGCAATGTATCTTTTACGAGCAGCAAAGCACAAAAAACCTAATATAATTAACATTTTAACAGGTTGCGTTGCTCAAATAGAGAAAGAAAAGCTTCTTGAAAATGACTTTATAGACTATGTTATAGGAAATAACGAAAAACTTACTCTTTATGAAGTCATAAAATCAAACGAAAACCAAAATTGTATTGTTGCAGATATAATGACCCAAAGCGAATTTAACAAAGTCATTCTTCATGACATGAAAAAAACAAGAGCAAGCCTAAAAATCCAAGATGGCTGCGACAACAGATGTTCTTATTGCATTATACCTTTTGCAAGAGGTAAAAGCAGAAGCGCAGATATAGATTTTATTATTGGGCAAATTAACAATCTTTCAAAACACGGATTTAAAGAAGTTGTATTGACAGGAATTCACATTGGCTTGTGGGGAAAAGAAAAGGGCTTAACCATTCTTGATTTGCTAAAAGAAATTGAGATAAAAACAACTATTGAACGATACAGATTGGGTTCATTAAATCCGCATGAAATAACTGATGACTTACTTGATTTTCTTTCAAAATCAAAAAAATTCTGTCCACATTTTCATCTTTCACTGCAATCAGCTTGTAACAAAACTCTAAAATCTATGAACAGATTTTATAAAGTAGAAGATTATCTTGCGCAGATTGATAAAATAAATAAAATGTTTGATCTCCCATTTTTGGGAAGTGATATAATCACAGGATTTGCCGGAGAAACCGAAGAAGACTTTAATATAACTCTTGAAAATCTTAGAATTTCAGGGCTATCCAAAATCCACACTTTCCCTTATTCTATAAGGCAAGGAACAATAGGAGCTCTTGCATCCAATCAGGTAGATATTAAAATTCGTCAATGGCGTTCGGATCTTATAAAAGCTCTTTCAATGTTCAAAAATATTGAATTTATCAATAAAAATATAGGTAAAACACGAGAAATACTTATAGAAAAACATCCGGATAAAAAAACTGGACTTTTGAAAGGTGTGACACGTAATTATTTAACAGTCCTAATAAAATCAGAAGATACAAAATTATTAAACACTATTCAAAATATTAAAATAACAGAATACAAAAACGAAAAAATTTATGGTGAATTAGTATAAAAAAGAGGGTTCAATTGAGAACCCTCTTTCTTTTTTTTGATATTTTTTAATTTCTGCTATTTAGTTTTGCAAATAATCTTAGAATTTCCAAATAAAGCCATACAAGGGTAATCATTAACCCCATAGCTCCATACCATTCATAATCTTTGCTGAGCATATTTTGAGAAGCAGTTTCTATAAAAAAGAAGTCCTGAATTAATGAAAATGCAGCAATTGCAATTACAACAAGACTAAATGCAATACCCACAGGACCTGCTCCCCAAATTAAAGGGATATTACGTCCAAAAAATGAAGCTATAAACTGGATTAAATAAATAGCAAGAACTGAAAACATTGCAGTAAATAAAACCGCTTGAAATTTTTCTGTATAACGAATAACTCTTGCCTTATAAAGCATAAGCATCACAAACAAAGTTGCAAAAGTTGCAAAAATTGCTTGCAAAACAATCCCATGCCACTGAGCTTCAAAAAACATTGAAAATGCACCCAACAAAAGTCCTTCAAACAAAGCATAAGGTGCTGCTGTATATTTAGCTATTTTTATATTAAAGCAAGTCGCAAAAACTAAAACAAAAGAAACTATTGCGCTTACTGTAAACATAGCAGGAACCATAGCCGGATTTGTGAATAAAGTATAAACACTAAGCGCAGCACCTGCAATTAAACAGACAAAAAGCATAAATATTTTGTTTACAGTACCAGAAATTGTCATAGGTTCGCCATCAAGAATTCTCTCTCCGGCAGAAAACCTATCTTCGTTTAATATAGGATTTGACATAATTAACTCCTTCCTTTACCATGATTATATACTATATCATAAAAAATTACTATATCACTTATTCTTAACAATTAAATAAGGTTTACTCATGTATTTAGAAAATTTAAAAAAATTCTTAAAATATTACGGCAAAGGGAGATATATCAAATTATTCGGATTTACGGGACTTTCACTAATCGCAGGTTGTCTTGAGTTTTTAGGAGTAGCTCTAGTTTACCCTTTTATTCTAATGATTATTCAACCTGAAGCTTTGCCTAATACTTTTAAATTTATCAGAATAGAAAATACTTTGCAAAATGGTCTTTTAATAGGCTTTTCTGTGTTTTTAATATTTATTTTAAAAAACGCATTTATTATCTTTATCCAATACATGCAATCCAAATTTGTATCTAATTGGAAACAAGCACTAGTAAACAAATTTATGAATTACTATATCTTTGCTCCATACAAAGACACAATGAAAATTTCGCAATCAGACAAATTATATATGATGGAAACCTTAACTTCTCGAGTTATTGATAACTTTGTACTCAGATCCCTAAACTTGTTGACAAATGCAATAATAATTTCAATGATATTACTGCTATTGCTTATAAAATACCTTATTCCAGCGATTATTACAATAATATTTGTATGCATTTCACTTGTAATACAAAACAAATATTTTAAATCTAAAACAGCAGACATTTCTGCAACTTATGCCAAAAGAACACGTCAATATAAAGCATCATTACTTGAGAATATAAATAATATCAAAGAATTAAAAATACTATCAGCAGAAAAATTATTTTACGAAAATTTTAAAATAGTTGCAGCCGAGCTAAAACAAATTCAAATAAAGCAAGGATTCTATGCGTCAATTCCTCCATATATCGTAGAAATACTTGTCGTTACAGCTCTTTTAGTTATGGCAAGTTTTCTATCTTTTCAAAATACAGACAACCATCCGGAATTGATTGCATCATTCGCGATTGTCGTTGCAGCTTTGTTCAGAATAGCTCCGGCACTAAATAGAATTCAAAGTTCAATTATCAATATCAATTCTTCAAGGAATTTTGTAAAAAAATTAAATGAAGCGTACGAAAACTTGGATTTTGAACATTTTGAAAAATATGATTGCCCTTCAAACGAAAGGCTTGATTTTAAAAGAAAAATTCAATTAAAAAATACAAATTTTTCATATAACTCTTCGAAACAAGTTATAAAAAACATGTCTTTTGAAATCAACAAAGGAGATTTTGTCGGAATAATAGGGCTTTCAGGTGCAGGGAAAAGCACTCTTGCAGATATA
This sequence comes from Candidatus Gastranaerophilales bacterium, assembly GCA_944327215.1. Lineage (GTDB taxonomy): Bacteria > Cyanobacteriota > Vampirovibrionia > Gastranaerophilales > Gastranaerophilaceae > Stercorousia. Next base: position 6,511 of record CALVGY010000079.1, read on the forward strand.
ATTACAGGTCTTTTACCAGCAGATTCCGGAACAATACAAATAGATGATACCATTCTTACCCCGGAAAATTTCCCAAAATTTAGACATATTATAGGTTATGTTCCACAACAAATAAATATCCTTAATAAAACATTTAAAGAAAACGTAGCATGGGGATGTGAAAAAATTGATGATGCCGGAGTAATAAAAGCTCTAAAAGCTGCTCAAATCTATGATATTGTTGCAGACTTTCCTGAAGGAATAAACGCAAAAGCGGTATCCGGTTCCAATGGGCTTTCCCAAGGGCAAAAACAACGTATTGCAATTGCAAGGGCTTTATACCGAGATCCGGAAATAATCATATTAGACGAAGCGACATCTGCATTAGATGTTCAAGTCGAGCATGAATTAACGGAAATGCTAAAAGAAATAAGCAAATCAAAAACAATCATTGCAATAGCACACCGCTTATCAACCCTAAAAGTATGCAACAAACTAATTTACATAAAAGAAGGTCAACTCGTAGATATTGGGACATTTGAAGAACTTAGCCGCAAATACTCTGACTTTAACACATTAGTAAAATTATCTTCAATAAATTAAAAAAAGTACTTTACAATAAAAATTTTTTATTATATAATAGTAACATAAGCCCCGACTGATTTCAGTTGAGGATAAAATAATCCTCAGTAGCTCAATGGCGGAGCAACCGGCTGTTAACCGGTAGGCTGTTGGTTCGAGTCCAACCTGGGGAGCCATAAAGGAGATGTCTTATGACATCTCCTTTATTGTATTACTTGAACTATATTTCAAATATCGTTGAACTGACATTGCAGGAATTTGATTTTTTTGAATTAATAGGGCTGTGTTTCAAATATATCTTGATTTTTTAGTCGGAAGTCGCTAAAAATGAAATTCCTGAACTGGCAAAAAAGTCCGATTGCTGTCCGTTATGCTTTGACAGACATTGCAGGAATTTGATTTTTTTGAACTAATAGGGGTGTGTTTCAAATATATCTTGATTTTTT
>CALVGY010000080.1 GCA_944327215.1 Candidatus Gastranaerophilales bacterium
ATAGCCAACTTTGCTGACGGAAACAGCTTTTGAACGGCTTGTGCCATAATGTGTGATGTTGAGTGTCTTAAAACACCTAAAGTTTCTTTGTTTTTTTCCATAATTATCCTTTCGTTACCCTATTTAGGTTTTGGCAAAATTTCGTTTAAATAACAACTTTTTATATAAACTGTATTTGCCCTCGGGGTGGATCCCCCAAACTACTACAATACGGTTATACTACTAAAAGGATATAATTACAAGTTTTGGGATTAATTGAGTTAATCAATTCATTTAGTGAAAAGTCTTGTAACAAAAAGTTACGAATATTTTGTCTTGCCGGAATTTTTTGTTGTAAAATATCTATTGTTAAAGAAATGAGGTTAAATCATGAATACAGCTGTATTAGTTGGCAGAGTTGGCAGAGATGCTGAAATAAGATATTTTGAATCAGGAAAAGTTAAAGCTAATTTTTCTATTGCGGTAAACAGATGGGATCCTAAAACAAAATCAGAAGTTGCTGATTGGTTTAATATTGATGTATGGGATAAACTTGCAGAATTTGCCGGTGAATATGTAAAAAAAGGTGTTCAAGTTGTTGTAGATGGTAGAATAGGCCAAAACAAATGGACAGATAAAATTACCGGTAATGATAGAGAAAATTTCTTAATAATTGCAAATAGTATCAGATTATTGGGTTCTAAAAGAGACGTTCAAGAAATATGATAATTAATTCTAATATAGTTGGCATAATTGCGGATGATTTGACTGGTGCTAATGACACTGCATTGCAGTTTCATTTGAGAGGTGCAAATACTCAAATATTACTTTCTGATGCGATAGAGCCTTTAAACATAAAAGGAACTCAGACTTGGGCTATTTCAACAGAATCAAGAAATGTAGAACCACAAGTTGCTTATGAAAGAGTTCTCAAGGCTGCAAATATGCTTAAGGCAAAAATAAATCCTGATTATTATTACAAAAAAATTGATTCTACTGTAAGAGGCAATATTGCCGTAGAAGTTTTAGGTTTGATGCATGCTCTGGAATATGATGCTGCAATAGTATTGCCGGCATTCCCAGCAGAAATCAGAACTACTGTTGGCGGCTATCATTTGCTTAAGGGAATTCCTATTGAAAGAACAGAAATGGCAAGAGATCCGCATTCTCCTATATGCGAATCACATCTTCCAACTCTTCTAAAATCTCAAATTTTGCCTGAGTATCAGGATTTGATAAGTCAAATTGAGCTTAAAACTGTTATGAAAGGTGCCGGGCCTATTTTACAAAAAATTAATGAGCTTGTGAAGGCAGGAAAGAAATTAATTGTAGTAGATGCTGTATCAACTGTTGATATTGAACAAGTTGCATTGGCAATTAAAAAATGTGAAAATAAAATATTGCCTGCAGGAACTGCTGCATTTGCTCAAGCATTGAGTGAATTTTGGCTTTCAGATTTAGATAATGAACATATAATAAAGACATTCCCGAGATTACCTAAATTTATAGTTTCCGGCAGTGCAACTCAGATTACAGCAAATCAGATAGACAAGCTAGAACAAAGTGATGAATTTGATAATGTTTTATCTATAAGCCTTGATTTAAAAACTGTTTTAAATGGGGTTACAGATGAGCTTGTAAATAGGGTTGTATCAAACTTACGTTTTGATAATACTGTTGTGGTTCATACATCTCATTTAATAAAAGAATTTGATGGCTTTTCAGAAGATTCTTTAAATGCAGAATTAACAAAAGCTAACCTTGCAAATGTAATTACAGATTTTCTGGCAGAATTGACAAGACGCGTAACAAGAGAAAAAGAAACTATTTTAATTACTCTTGGCGGAGAAACTTCTTACAAATGTTGTAATGCAATAGATGCTTGCCAGCTTCAGCTTGTTGATGAAGTTGCACCTGCTATTGCACTTTGCCTGGATCATGAGGCTCAATGGATAGTTACAAAGTCAGGCAACCTCGGTAATGCAAATACCTTAATTGATATATTAAGATATTTCGATACTCATGGTGGTTTGCAAGATGCCTAAAATTGTGATTACAACTGGTGATCCCAACGGAATTGGTCCTGAAATTACTATAAAGGCTTTAAATCAACTTGATTTACCTTCTGATAATATTGCTATTATTTCGAATAAAAAGATATTGGATTGTTACGGCAAATTAAATAAAGATTACGAAGTTATAGAAGTGCCTTATAATTCAAAAATAGAACCGGGTAAAGTGACAAAAGAAAGCGGAGAATTTTCTTTCCAATCTGTAAAATTAGCTTGTGAAATTGGGGCAAGGGCTATTGTGACGGCACCTGTTGCAAAAAATGCTCTTTATCTTGCAGGACACAAATTTAATGGACAGACAGAAATTCTTCAAAAATATTTGGCTCACGATAATCAGCTTGCTGAAATGCTTTTTGTTGCTGGTAATTTTAGAGTTTTGCTTTTGACTCGCCATGTTGCATTGAAAGATATTGTTCTTACAAAAGACTTGGTTGTAGAAAAAATTCTAAATTTAAAAGAGTTTTTTGTAAGTAAGCTTGGTATTTTAGAACCTAAATTTGCGCTATGCGGTTTTAATCCTCATGCAGGGGAAGATGGGATTTTAGGGAGAGAAGAGATAGATATTTTAATTCCGGCAGTAAAAGAATTAAGAGCTAAAGGTGTAAATATTACAAATCCTATGCCTGCTGATACGTTATTTATAAAAATTGCAAAAGAGTATTTGTTTGAAATACAAAACCAAAATAATAATTTTTCAAATAGCTTGTCCTCTTGTCATCCTGACATCAGTTCTTCTTGTTATGATTGTTGTATTGCAAATTATCATGATCAAGGGTTGATTCCTATTAAAACAGTTGCCGGAGATAAGACTGTTAATATGACCATAGGCCTTGATATTATAAGAACATCCCCCGGGCATGGAACTGCATTTGATATTGCAGGCAAAAATATTGCAGATGAAACAGGTATGATTGAAGCTATTAAAGCTGTTATGTAAATTATTTTTATACAAAATATAAAGTTTTTTGTTTTTATGCTTTAATTTTGAAAAGACTTTATATTAATACAATATTTTCGAAAGGGGTATGGTAATGAGTAAATTAGGTCCAATTTTAGTATCTGCTTTTTTTATTTTTGGTGCTGCTGTAGTTTACAAGGGTAAATCAGATATCAAAAAACAGAAACAAGAAATTGCGAATATAGATTCTACAAGGTATAAAAATGCCTGCAAAAGATTGGAAAAAGAGTTAATTATCCCGACAAGTGTTGAAGATTATAGTAATAATGCAAAGGCTGAAATGAATTTTTGGAGAAAAGAATACCAAACCGTGAAAGATTCAATAGCTGCATTAAATTCTGAGTCAGCTAAAAAGGCTTATTCAAAAGGTGCTCAAGCTGCCAGTGATACTGTTAAAACTGTAATCAAATCAGTTAAATAGTTTTTATTTTTATAATGATACAAAAAAGACCTCTTATATAGCAAGAGGTCTTTTTTATTTACTTTTGTCGGATAACTTAAACTACTGCTTTAACTTGTTTTTTATCGTTCCAGAAATCAACCAGCATACTGCAGAAGAAGATACTTGAATAAGTACCGATTGCAATACCTAATATCATTGCAAGTACGAAATCTTTAGTAGTTACACCACCAAAGAAATACAATGCTAATAATGTAATTAATGTAGTCAATGAAGTATTAATACTTCTTGTTAAAGTTTGATTTACAGAAGCATCAACAATTTCTCCAAAAGACATTTTCTTAGAATAATATCTTAAGTTTTCTCTAATTCTGTCAAATACAACGATTGTATCGTGAACTGAAAAACCTATAACAGTAAGTATTGCGGTAATAAATAAGCCATCAATTTGTACGTTATACAAAAGACCTAATATTGAAAATACACCGCATACAAATATTACATCATGTAATACCCCTAAAATTGCAGCTAAAGCATAATCAAATCTAAATCTGAATGATAGATATGCAACAATTCCTAAAAATGCTAAAGTTACGGCAATCAAAGAATTTTTAAATAATTCCTTACCCATTGTCGGTCCAACAGAACTTACCGAAATAAGTTCAGGATTTGTGTAATCTTTTTGTAATTGTTCTGTAATAACATCAGTTGTATTTGAATCTTTATCAATAAATTTTGTTCTGATTGAAATTATAGAATTAATATTAGATTTAGTATTTTTTTGTTGGGTATTGTTTACATTTAAAATTTGGATATAAGGATTTTCAATGCCGGCTTTTTCTAAAGTTTGTCTAGTTTTTGCGACATCGCTGTTTTCTAATTTTTGTTCAAGCCCGTATTGTAAAATTGTACCGCCTGTATAATCAATTCCAACTTTCATTGGAGCGTGATTTGAATATGTTACTGATGAATAAATCATTGCAATAATTCCGGGTACAAGTAGAATACACGTAAGTGCCATCCACCACCATCTGAATTTTACTATATGAACTAAATGTTTTCTGCCTGTATTTATCATTTTTTTACCTTTCCTTAAATTAATTAATCAAGAATTCCGAAACGTGCTTTTTCTCTTTTAGTTTCAGTTGCTTCATAGCTTTGACCTATTTCATCTTTTCTCAACCCGAATAATGCAGGATGTTTAAGTTCTCCTGTGCCAAAGATTAAGTGCATGAAGTTTTTAGTAACCGTAATAGCACTAAACATAGAAACAAGAACACCTATAACAAGTGTCAGAGCAAAACCTTTAACAACACTTGTTCCTAAAAGATAAAGTATTGTACAGGTGATGATTGTTGTCATATTTGAGTCGAAAATACTTGTAAATGCTCTGTCAAAACCTGAATTAATAGCTGTAAAAAGGTTCCTTCCTGCTCTTAATTCTTCTTTGGTTCTTTCAAAGATAAGGATGTTTGCATCAACCGCCATACCTATTGAAAGAATGAAACCTGCAATACCTGCAAGGGTTAAGGTTACTGGAATAGTTTTAAATAGTGCAAATAAAATTATACTATAAATTATTAAAGCAATATCAGCAATCAAACCTGGTACGTGATAAAAGACTATCATAAATATCATTACGGCTGATAAACCGATTATACCTGCTTTTTTAGATTTCGCGATACTGTCTGCACCGAGTGTAGGGCCTACAGTGTTTTCTTCAACAATTTTTGCAGGTACAGGTAAAGCTCCGGCATTAAGTAAATTTACCATTCTTTCTGCTTCATCATAAGCAAAGCCGCTTTCTCCACCTGAAATTTGTGCTTTACCGCCATATATAGCTTCATTTACTCTAGGAGCTGATTGAAGTTCTCCATCGAAAAATATAGCCATTTGTTGTCCGACTAAAGCTTTTGTTAGGTCAGCGAATTTTTTAGCACCTTCACTGTTAAATTCAAGAGATACAACCCATTGACCTGTAGCGTCTGTGCTAAGAGTAGATTTTGCAAGATCTCTACCAGTCAAACCTGTTGACACCCATATAGGAGAGCCATCCGAAGCTTTCCCTTCTTTTTTAAATTCCAATTGAGCAGTTTCACCGATAAAAGCTTTTGCTTCTTTTAAATCAGTTACGTTAGGAATTTCTATTAACAATCTTTTGTCGCCTACTTGTTGAACAACAGTTTCAGCAACCCCAAGTTTGTTTACACGTTGTTCTATCGCGAATTGTAGTCTGCTCATTACATCCGGTGTGATTTTTGCAATAGTGTCAGTAGTTTCAGCTTCAAGAACCAATCTTGAACCACCGACAAGATCAAGTCCAAGTTTTGTCGGTTTAACGAAGATAAGTATTGTAGAAACGATAACTACCGCTACGATAAACCAGAACATTAAAATTTTGTTTTTCATTTTTTATCCTCTTTATTAACTGTTTTTTATATTTGTTGAATTTCTTATAAATATTTTAATAAAAATCAGAATTTTGTTATAACCCTTTTCGGCTAATCTTCATTTATAGAATCAAGGGTCATAAACAATTCTTTCTTTTCAATTGAAGAAAGTTCGACAAGCGGACGTCTTACGAAATCTTCAATTAAACCTTTGTGAGCTAATGCAGCTTTTACAGGAACCGGATTTGGAGCCATGAAAAGTTTTTTAAATGCAGGATATAATTTTTTATGCATATTAACAGCCGCTAAAAATTCACCTGTTTTGTAATTTCTTATCATCGATTTTATTTCTGAACCAAAAATATGTGAAGCAACGGAAACAACACCTCTTGCTCCTAATGACATCATAGGAAGTGTAAGGCTGTCATCGCCTGAATAGATTGAAAAATCTGAAGGACAGCAAATTTTCATTTCCGTAATTGCGTCCATATCCCCGTAGCTTTGTTTAATCCCTACGATGTTTGAATATTTTTCTGCGAGTGCGGCAACTGTTTCCGGAAGCATGTTAACTCCGGTTCTTCCAGGAATATTATAAATAATTACAGGTAAATCAACACTTTCTGCTACAGCTGAAAAATGTTCAATCATTCCTTGTTGAGAAGGTTTGTTGTAATATGGAACAACTGAAAGAATTGCGTCAACATCTTCTTTTTGCGCCCATTTAGCAGCCATCACTGCAGTCTCTGTACAATTAGAACCTGCATTCATAATAACTTTAGCTTTATTAGTTGCAGCTCTTTTTACTGTACTTAAAAGTTCAAATTCTTCTTCATGAGTCAGAGTTGGACCTTCACCTGTTGTTCCTGCAACCAAAATTGCGTCACTTCCGTGAGTAATGAGATGTTTTGTTAATTGTTCAGCTTTATCATAATCAATCTCTCTTTTGTTGTTTAGTGGTGTAACCATTGCGGTAATTACTTCACCTGCATCGTATCTAAACGCCATAAAAACCTCTTTTTCCTTAACTGTCTATCCCTATAAGAAAATTATAAAACAAACTAAATGAAATTAAATAAAATATTAAGTTATTTAATTGCAAATGTGTGGGAATTATGTTATACTTACAAAGTAACTTAACAAATAAAAGGAGCTAGTATGAAAAGATTTTTAAACGTTGAGAACATCGGAGAGAGGGCAGTTCTAAGCTACTTCCACTAAGCACTTATAGACAACAGCCAAAAAAATATAATAGTTATGTTTGTTGTCTATTTAAAAGATTTGGTTTTACTCTTGCCGAGTTTTTAATAACTTTATCTATCATTGGTGTCGTTTCGGCATTAACAATACCACCCATTATAACAAATTATCAAAAAAAGCAAACAGTTACTCAATTAAAAAGAGTTTATAATGTTATTTATCAGGCGTTAGAGCTATCAGAAGCTCAAAATGGATCTATGAAGTATTGGGATTTAAATTTAAGTAGTTACGATTATTTTGCAAAATATATTAAACCATATGTTAATAATATAAAGTCAATGAGCTATGATCGTAATAAAATGCCAACGTATAAACGTCCTGATGGAACAGTAGAAAATACGTTTTCTCCATTGTTTCAAGGTTCAGGAATTTTTATATTGAATGATGGGACTACATTATATT
>CALVGY010000081.1 GCA_944327215.1 Candidatus Gastranaerophilales bacterium
TGCGTTTGCAACTCCAGCCTTGTCATCTCCGCCTAAGGTTCTATCTATCGCGTGAATGAATCCATTTTCATCAACGTAAGTTTTAACAGGGCTGTCATCTCCGATTACATCCATATGAGCTGATAGCATTAGAGGTTCTTTAGTGTTATCTGTTGCAGGAATATTTATAACTACGTTTTTAAAATCGTCTAATTTGCAGTTAATTCCGTTTTTATCGCAGTAATTTTTAATCCATTCAGCAACTTTTTCTTCGTGCATAGATGGAGATGGAACTTCTGCAAGGCTGCAGAACAAATCTACAAGCTCGTGTTCTTTTCTAATATCTTCAATCATTATCATAATTTTATCCTCTCTCTTATTCTTTTCAAAATTTATTCTATCATTTTTTTTGACTTTTGCAAGGACAAAATTACAAATTTAATTAATATCAACGACGCTCACGCCATCTCCGCCTTCGGCGTCTTCTCCCGGACGGAATTTGGCAACGTATGGAGATGTCGATAAGAAATCTCTAACGGCTGATTTTAATGCACCTGTGCCGTGTCCGTGGATAATTGTTACACAGGCAAGGTTTGCAAGGCTTGCTTTATCAAGATAAAATTCAAGACTGTCAAGTGCATCTTCAACTTTGTAGCCTCTCAAATCTAGTGTGCTTGAGATATTTGTTTTTCTTAATTCAAATTTTTCAAAAGAATTTGGTTTATAAACGTTTTCTTTTCTCTCATAGCTTTCGTCATAAGGGGCGAGTTTATCTGTTTTAATTTTTGTTTTAAAATTACCCATTTGAACTGTAATATAATTATTTCTGTCAGGGAGAGAAAGCACTGTAACTGGTTGATGAAGTTCTTTTAAAATTAATTTATCACCGTTTTTAACGTTTTCCCAATTAACTTTTGCATATTGTTGTTTTTCATCAAATTCAGATAATTTGTTCCTGAATTTTTGTTCTGTCATCGCAAGTCTTGCATAAGATCTGCGTGCAATTTTTTCTGATTTTTCTCTTCGTAATTCATCAAGAATTTCTTTTATTTCAGCTTTTGCATCCAGTATTTCTCTGTCAAATTTATCTTTTATGATTTTTACTGTTTTCTTTTTGTCTTTTTTCAAGGATGCTAGAGATTCTTCATATTCTGATTTTAAAGTTTCGGATGTTTCTTTAAGATTTTCTGCTTCTTCAAGGTTTTGTGCAAGTTTTGCTTGTGTTTCCTGAAGCTTCTCGACTACAAGAATTGATGGGTCTTTTGTTGATACTACAATATTTTTTGCTTTATCTGCTAATTCTTTATCTAATCCTAAGTTTGCCGCAATAGATATTGCATTACTTAAACCAGGGATTCCGATAAGAAGTTTATATGTAGGTTTTAGAGTTTCGGTGTTAAATTCAACTGACGCATTTTTAAAGTATGGGTTTGTATATTCAAGAGTTTTTAATTCCCCATAGTGTGTTGTTATTGTTGATAATACTTGTTTTTCAGCAAGGTTTTCAAGTATTACTTGAGCCAAAACGGCACCTTCTACAGGGTCTGTTCCGGCACAGATTTCATCTAAGATTACAAATGTTTTTTCATTACTTTGGTGCAATATGTCTATAATATTTGTCATATGAGATGAGAAAGTTGACAGATTTTGCAGAATGCTTTGATCATCTCCTATGTCTGCAAAAACGTTTTCGAATGGGTAAATTTTTGCGGCTGTACAAGGAAGAAACATGCCGGCTTTTGCCATTAAAATGAATAAGCCTATTGTTTTTATAGTAACTGTTTTTCCGCCTGTGTTAGAGCCTGTTATGATTACTGATTTGTAATCTTTTCCGATTTCAAAATTGTTAGTTATTACATTTTCAACATTCCCGATAAGTAGCGGGTGTTTCATATTTTCAAATTCAATAATTTTATGTGTAACAATTTCAGGTTCTACTGCTTGAATTTTTATTGCATAACGTGCTTTTGCAAAATGATAATCTATTGTAGCAAGAATTTGTTCTGATAATGCAAGTGCTTTTATTTCATCTTTTACAAGAGAGGTAAGACCTGCAAGAATTTTCACCATTTCAGAATGGATATTTGATTTTATTTCTCTGATTTTGTTATTTAGGGGAACTATTTGTTCAGGTTCTATGTAAAAAGTTTTGTTTGTTGCCGAAACGTCGTGGACAATCCCGGGGACTTTGCTTTTTGATGATGCCATTACCTGAAATACAATTCTGTCATCACGTGTTGTATAGATATTTTCTTGCAAGTGTTTTGAAAAATCTGTAGAATTTAAAAGTGAATTTACTGTGTTTTTAAGATTTTTTTCATTATCTTTAAGAGCAGAATACAAGCCTTTTAATTCCGGAGTCGCATCTTGTTTAATATTTAAATTTTCATCAAAGGTAGAAAAAATTTTATCTTCCAATTCTTTATCAACAATCAAACTTGTAGAGGCAATTCTTATAATTGCATCATCAGCCAGGTTGTCGTGTAGAAATTTTTTTACAAGCCTTGATGTCCTAAGAGTTTTTGCAACGTCAATCAATTCTTCTTCTGATAGATATGTCGAATTTATATGCTGTTTTATAAATTCCATATCTGCGACAAATTCAATCGGAATATCATTAGGCATATCAAGTATGAATTTTGCTTCTGCAGTGCATTTAAGTTCATTTTTAATTTTTATAATATCATCGAATGGCAAAGTCTTTAGACATATTTCTTTACTTTGCTTTGTCTTTGCGTAATATGAGAGCTTTTCTGCTATTTTATCAAATTCAAGAGATTTTCGGCTTTTTTCAATAATATTCATAATTATATTTAAAGATAAGAATGGCTTGATTACAATCATTTATTAACTTTTTTTGATATTCTTGCACAAAAGATTTTTTGAAAGTAAAATTATAATTAATAGATAGAGAGGGAAAAATACAATGGCTATAGAAAGACAACACGTAAAAGAACAAGATAAAAATGAAAGACGTCATAATTTTGATCCGGTAGAAAGCAATTTAACAGAAGAACAAGTGAAACTTGAAGCATTAAGATGTTTGCATTGTAAAAATCCAAAATGTGTTCAAGGTTGTCCTGTAAATATTCAAATTCCGGATTTTATAAAAGCAATTAAAGATGGGGATTTGAATAAAGCAGGAGAAATTATTCGTCAAACAAGTATGTTGCCATCTGTATGCGGACGTGTTTGCCCTCAAGAAAGACAATGTGAAGGTAATTGCGTTTTAGGTATCAAGGGTAATGCTGTTGCAATCGGTGCTTTAGAAAGATATGTTGGAGATAATACTAAAGCTGAAATGCCTGAAATTAAACCTTCAGGTAAAAAAGTTGCTGTGGTAGGTTCAGGTTGTGCAGGTATGACAGCTGCTTGTGATTTGAGAAAAGCAGGACACGATGTAGAAGTTTTTGAAGCTTTGCACGAATTGGGTGGTGTTTTAAGATATGGTATCCCTCCTTTCAGATTACCTAGAGTTGTGCTTGATAGAGAAATTGAAAATTTAAAAGCAATGGGTGTTAAATTCCATACAAACGTAATTGTTGGTAAATCTATTACCCTAAAACAATTAAAAGAAGACGGCTTTGATGCAATATTTATTTGTTCTGGTGCAGGATTGCCTAAAATGCTTCACGTTCCGGGTGAAAATTTAAACGGTGTATTTTCTGCAAATGAATTTTTAACAAGAGTAAACTTAATGCACGCAGGACAGCCTGATAGCCCAACTCCTTTAAGAGTCGGTAAAAAGGCTGCAATTTTCGGTGGCGGCAACGTTGCAATGGATGCAGCTAGAACTGCTGTTCGTGTAGGATTTGAAGAAGTTTATATTATATACAGAAGAACCGAAAAAGAACTCCCTGCTCGTTTGGAAGAAATCAGACACGCTAAAGAAGAAGGTGTTGTATTTAAATTCTTATATGCTCCTAAAGAAATAATTGGAGAAAACGGTTATGTAAAAGCTGTAGAATTAGAAGTTATGGAATTAGGTGAACCTGATGAATCAGGCAGAAGACGTCCTGTAGCAACGGGAAAAACTGAAATTATGGATCTTGATACTGTAATTGTTGCATTAGGTACAGGCCCAAACCCAATTATTCAACGTTCAGCAGAAGCTGACGGTATAGAATTAATTACTGATAAAAAAGGCTATATCACAGTTGATGGCGAAACTCGCGCTACAAATATCCCGACTGTATATGCAGGCGGAGATGTTGCTCCGGTTGGAGAATCTAATGCAATTAATGCTATGGGAGCAGGTAAAAAAGCTGCAAAAGCTATTAACGAAATGCTAAAATAGGATTAATATGGAAAAAAGCAGTGAAATTAAAGAATTTAAGATAGGATACACAAAAAAACATTTGTTTTTTCTGTCCTTGGCTATAATTGCTTTTACTATAGCTGCTATTTATTTTATTTTTAATGCAGATAATTTAGCAATTGATTGTAGTCTTAATCCTAGGCGTTATTGCTTTGCGAATCCTATTTCTTATTACATTCTGGGTTTGTTTAGTGTTTGCTTTTTTTCAATCTTAGGTTCTTTAGCTTTGTTTAAATATATAAAAAATCCTGTAATTTTTACAATAAATGAAAAAGGTATTATTTTACCTGAGGGATTTGTTGAATGGAATGATATAATGAAGGCTAATTTATATAATATGCGTGGAACTGTGCTTTTAAGAATTAAGGTAAAAGCTCGTTGTGCTAAATATTTAAGAAGAAATTATAATATGTTTCAAAATTTTTTAGCTTCATTACAAGAAAAAAATACTTTTTCTTACTCTGTATCAGGAACAAATGTGGATATTGATGAATTGTATGGTTTTGTAAGGACGCATATAGAAAATGTTCGTAAAAAATATTAGTACAATATTTATAATTTTTATGTTATTGGCAACTCCGGTTTTTGCATTGGAGCTTGATACTTCTGTTGACGATGAAATAAGAAGGACTTATGACCCATCAAAATTAGAACAAACTCTTCCTGCATTGCCAAAAGTTGCGCCATCTCAACCTGTCTCAACTCCGAAAACTTCCCAAACATCAACACCCCCAAAAACTTTGCCGGTTACGCCTGATGTAAAACCGCAAATAGGTGTAAAAAAGTTCCAAAATGAATATAAGTATGATAAATCAACTGCAATAAGAATTAAAAAGGGAACAAAATTCAGGGTAAAATCAAATTCTGTAATATCAGATTATCTGCGTAAAGGTGCTAAGGTATCTTTTTCATCAATAAAACCTGTTACACAAAGATATATAACAATTCCAGTCGGTACAAAATTTACTGCAGTTGTTGAAGATTCTCACCAGCCTCAAATGAGTGGGAATGGCGGGCTTGTTGTTCTTATTGTTGATAGCATCACAGTAAACGGCCAGACAAGATCTGTTCACGGAAAAATTACAAAAGCAAATATGAAAAAGATATTTTTCAATAATATGAAAGGGAAACGCAGCTACTGGAAAGGTGTTGCAAATCAAGTTGATAAGGGTGAAAATTTTTATAAGAAAACAAGAAGAACTTCCTCAAAACTGGCAGACAACCCTGTTGGAATTTTGATTTCTCCTATACCTGTTCTAACAGGAATGGTCGTATATGCGGTAAATTTGGTCGGTTCTCCAGTTTTTGCTTTGTGGAGCAAGGGAGGAAGAATTTCAATTCCTGCAGGAAGTGAGTTTGAAATAAAATTGTTGGAAGATGTTTATCTTTATTAATAAGGTAAACTAATTTTATGACTTTTGCTTTACATTGTTGTAAAAATTTAAGTTTGTTTTATAATAGACATATTAGTTTTAGTTAGGACAACTTATTTTAGTGAAGGAGAGATTATGATTAAAAAGTTGACTTCTCCAAAAGCATTAATGGCTCTTTTAGCTATGTTGCTTATGGGTGTTTCGCCTGTACTAGCAAGCGAAGCAGATTTAGTTGTTCCGAGTATCAAGAATGCAAGCCCTGATAGCTTTAATTTATTGCTAATCGGGATTGCAATCTCTGTAATTGGTTTGGTATTCGGATTTATTGAATTTTTACGAATTAAGAAATTAGATGTCCACAAAGCAATGGCTGATGTTGGAAATACTATTTTTGAAACTTGTAAAACTTATTTAATTCAACAAGGTAAATTCCTTTTAGTTCTTGAAGTATTAATTGGTCTATGTATCGCATTCTACTTCGGCTACTTGCAGCACATGCCTTTGAAAAATGTATTAATCATTTTGGCATGGTCTGTTATCGGTATTTTAGGTTCTTACGGTGTTGCTTGGTTCGGTATTAGAATGAATACTCTTGCAAACTCTAGAACTGCATTCGCATCATTAAAAGGAAATCCTTTAAATGTTATGAATATACCTTTAAAAGCAGGTATGTCAATTGGCGTTTGCCTTGTATCTGTTGAACTTATTATGATGTTAATCATTTTATTGTTCGTTCCTGGCGAAATTGCAGGTGCTTGCTTTATCGGTTTTGCAATCGGTGAATCTTTAGGTGCTTCTGCTCTTCGTGTAGCAGGTGGTATTTTTACAAAAATTGCTGATATCGGATCAGATTTGATGAAAATTCAATTCGGTATTAAAGAAGACGATCCAAGAAACCCTGGTGTAATTGCCGATTGTACAGGTGACAACGCTGGCGATTCTATCGGACCTACAGCAGACGGTTTTGAAACTTATGGTGTAACTGGTGTTGCTCTTGTTTCATTTATTTTGTTAGCTGTTGCTGGTGAAGCAAATCAAGTTCAATTATTGACTTGGATCTTTGTAATGAGATTCTTGATGATTGTTACTTCAGTTGTTTCATACTGGATCAACGGTATTGCTGATAAATTCTATGCAGCAAAAACAGAAAAATTTGATTTTGAAAAACCTTTAACTAACCTTGTTTGGTTAACATCAATTTTATCAATCGTTATGACTTTTGGTGTAAGCCACTGGTTATTAGCAGA
The DNA here is from genome assembly GCA_944327215.1 of Candidatus Gastranaerophilales bacterium. Taxonomy (GTDB): domain Bacteria; phylum Cyanobacteriota; class Vampirovibrionia; order Gastranaerophilales; family Gastranaerophilaceae; genus Stercorousia. The sequence goes on from CALVGY010000081.1 coordinate 6,918, forward strand.
TTTAGGCGGTAATTTATGGCTAGTACTTTCTGCAATTATTTCTTGCGGAACATTGGGTGCTGCTTTAATCCCAGAATTTACAAAAATCTTTACTTCTCCAAAAGCTAAACATACTGAAGAAGTTGTTACAGCTTCAAGAGAAGGTGGTGCTTCTTTAACAATCCTTTCAGGTATTGTTTCAGGTAACTTCTCAGGTTTCTGGATTGGTATGGTTAT
>CALVGY010000082.1 GCA_944327215.1 Candidatus Gastranaerophilales bacterium
ATGGGTAAAAAATCTTTATGATTACGCACCGGAACCTGATTTAATCTTTTATCTCGATATGCCGGTAGATGTTTTGTTAAAAAGAATTATCGGGACAACAGGACTTAATTATTATGAAAGCGGACGTGATATCGGATTTTCATCAGATTTTTACAAGAGTTTTGAAATATATCAAAACAAATGTCTTGAACAATACGAAAAAATGAAAACAAATTACAATTTTATAAGTATTGACGGAACAAAATCAATAGATGAAATACATTCTATTATGAATAAAGAGGTCCAGAAAATTTTAGATTCCGGAGTTTTATATTAATCATAATAATAACAATGTATAATAATTGTTACGTAAATAAATAAAAATTTACGTTATGAAACATTTTGAACCAATCAGCATGGTTTATGCTACATTATAAATGTAAAGAGACACATAATATAGTTTATAGGAGATTAATGAATGTCTGAATATTTGAGCAAGGAAGAGATCAAACAGTGGAGAAGTTCATTAGAAAAAATTACATTAGAAGAATATGCTGCCAGATTAGGGAAAAAAATTGAAGAGGCTAAGCCTACAAATGATTTAATAGACATTGTTTTAAAGGGGAAACCGGTTATTTCATCTGAAGATGATTGGGAAAAACCACACGCAGAAAGACTTAGTGCAATCGCTGAACGTGGTTATGACCGTGAAAGAGAAATTGCACCAAGCCCATTTTCTATTCATAAAATGTTTGAGGAAAAAGCTCCTGTAAAAAATGCCCCAAAAGAAAAATCTCAACCGAAGAAGAAAACAACAGCAAAAACAGCTGCGGCCCCAAAAGCAACCAAAAAAGCTGAAACAAAAACTACAAATGAAAGTTCTTTAAGAGATGAAGTCAGAATCGTTTTCAAAAAAGCTCTAACAGATAGAGAACAAAAAGTTTTTGACCACTTTGCAGCTAACAAAGGCAAAATTGTTTATGCAAAAGATTTAGCAGCCTTACTTGATTTGCCAAGAGATTATGTATACAAATACATAAAAAATCTTAGAGCAAAAATTGAAGGTGATAAACTTGAAAACGCTGATAAAGGCGGATTTATTCTAAAATTCTAAAATTGTATTAATATCAAAAAGCCCTCTTTAATAAGAGGGCTTTTTGATTTATTTTATTATAATTTAGATTTTACTTTCTTAACAAAACGTTCATTCCCGCTGTAAAATAATTCTTTACCTCTTCTAAAGAACGAATACGGGATAGCATTTTTAAGATATATAAAGGACGTAAATAAAAACGTCTTATGGCCGATTTGTGAAGTTCAAACACTCTTTCTTTTGAAAGGGAATGAGTGTTTACAGCCGGATAAAAATATGCATTTTCAAATGATGTACTTTTATCAAACAAATTATGTTCTTTAGCATAATCATAAAATCTTGAACCAGGAAGAGGCGTTGCTGTATAAAAACTTATGAAATCACTATCTAATTCAATAGCAAAACGAATTGTTTCTTCAACAGTCTCTTCTGTTTCCCAAGGCAAACCAATCACAAAATAATTGTAAATTCTTATTTTTGCCTTTTTAAAAACTTTCACGGTCCTTCTTACATCATCAAGAGTAATTTTTTTACCCATTTTTTCAAGCATATATTGAGATCCGCTTTCAACACCTATACTTACTAAACGGCACCCTGATTTGTACATCATCTTAGCCATTTCTAAATCAGCTGTATCAGCCCTTGTATTTGCAGACCAAGTAATCTTCAACCCACTATCAATAATAGCTTGGCATAAATCCATTGTCCATTTTTTATCTAAATTAAAAATATCAGACCAGAAAAGGAAATTTCTTATATTGTATTTTTCAACACATTCTTTTATTTCCGCAACAATATTTTCAGGGCTTCTTCGTCTTACCTTAGAACCTGAAACAGGAGTCGCTAAACAGAAAAAGCAATGAAAAGGACATCCGCGAGAAACCTTTATTGTGGCCTGAACTTTATTATTATCAGGCCGTCTGTATATACTATTATCAACTAAATGACGAGCAGGGAATGGCAAAGAATCAAGATCTTCTATAAAAGGTCTCTGACCTGTAAATTTGATCTCTCCATTCTCTTTATAATACAAACCTAAAATTTCAGCTTGAGGCTTCTCTTGCAAAATCTCTTTTAAAGTTTCTTCAGCTTCCCCTAAAATCCCATAATCTAAGTGATTATGTTCTTTCATAATTCGTTCCGCAAGAGTTAAAAAAGCAGCACCTTTTGCGATTGTCTTAACATGAGGGCATAACTCTTTTGCCTTTGTAACAGAATCCAAATCATTTTCCAAAGTCGGAGTTGCAATATTTACGACCAAATAATCAGGCCTGAATTCTCTTAAATCATTTTCATAATCTCCGCCCTGACTATAATCCTCAATTTTTGCTTCATACCCTTCTTTTTCAGCTATTGCAGCCAAGTACATTAAATCAGTAGGCGGCAACGGAGGAATTACTATCAAATCCCTGGTTGGCTGCTGACAACGGTCTTCCCTGTTTAAAACAGGTGATGGAGGATATATTAAAAGAATTCTTTTTTTATTCAAGCTCATTATTTACACCTTTTCTTTAACCATTTTTGCGACAACAGCTGCAATTGCCAAACAAACAGCCCCGATTAAAAATGCATATTCCCAATGATAATTTATATAATCAGAACCCATTGCAAAAGAGCATTTTGAAATCAACCAAGCAACTAAAGTGCATACAAAAACTTGAGGGCCGGCAATAAATATATTGAAAATCCCCATTACAGAACCCTCTGTACCTTTCTTAATAAATTGAGAAAGCATTGCAAAAGGAAGTGCACATATACTTGCCCAACCGATACCTGCAACACCCATTAATACAGCAACAGCTTTTGGCTGTTTTGCAAAAAACATTCCTAAATAAGCCAAAATCATTGTTACTAATGAGATTATATGAACTTTTTTGTTTGTATACTTCGCAGATAAAACCCCAATTGGAATTGCGACAAGGAAACATACCAAATTAAAAATTGCAAAACATACAGATGAAAAATTTGTACCGGTCAAAACTGCTTGTGAAAAAGTTTGTTTAGAAAACTCATCAACAGTTGTCAAATCTGGAACACAATATATTGTATGAACAGCATATTGAGTAAAAAATATCATCATACACATTGTTCCAATCCAAGTGAAAAACTGCATTATACAAATCTTTGAAACTTCAGGGGACATTGCAAAAAAGTTTTTTAAAGAATCCCAAAAAGTAGGTTCTACAATATCTGCAACAGCAACCTCTTTAATATTTTCTTTTTTGCTCTGATGTTCTTTGATAGTTATGCAAGTCCAAGTCATTGCAAGAGTAAATGCTAATGCCGCCATTATAAATTGAGCTGTTATAGACATTTGATAACCGAATGCCCATTTTAAAAACGGAGCAGTACCTGCAGCAATAACTGAACCAAGTCCAATTGCTAAACTTATATAAGAATTTGCAATAGAATATTGTTCTTCCGGCACTACATCAGGAACTAAAGCTCTATAAGGGCCTTGAGCGACATTTACACAAGCATCAATAATCCAAATCATAATTGCAGCAATCAAAAGTGCAGTAAGTGGAGGTAAATTTATACCTGTAATATTGCGAAGAAAATCTGAAACGTTTGCAGAATTTGGGAAAATCCACAAAGCCAAAGAAGCAAGAAGCGCACCCCCTAAAAGATATGGTTTTCTACGCCCGAATGGAGAAACAGTTTTGTCACTCAATGCTCCGACTATAGGCTGAACAACCATTCCGGTAAACGGGCCAGCAAGCCATATTAATCCATACAAAAAAGGAGAAGCTCCAAGACTTTCTGTTACAGGCCCTGACAAGATAATTCTCATCTGCCAAGCAAATTGCAAACCTAAAAAGCCAAGAACAAAATTTAAAAATTGGACAGTCGTGAATTTATTTAAAATACTCTTTTCTTCCATTAAATTATCTCCCCCAAATATACTCGTATATTTAAGATTACTACCAAAATACCAGAGGGTCAAGCATTATTTTTGGCAAAATTCTTGTGATAAAATATTACAAAGGTATAAAAATATTATTATACTCTCTTTATTGCAACATCTATAAGCCCTTTAAATAAAGGATGAGGACGTTCAGGTCTTGATTTAAATTCCGGATGGAATTGGCAAGCTACAAACCAATCTAATTTAGGAAGCTCTACAACTTCTGCTAACATTCCATCAGGCGACATTCCTGAGAATACTAAACCTGCATCTTCTATCTGTTTTAAATATTCATTATTAACTTCGTATCTGTGTCTGTGACGTTCAGAGATTTTTTCTTTCCCGTAAGCTTTCTGTGCTTTTGAACCCTTTTTCAAAATACAATCATAAGCACCCAATCTCATTGTTCCACCATAACCATGAACATTTTTCTGCTCTAACATCAAATCTATTACAGGATGTTGTGCGTTTTCATCAAATTCTTTTGAATTTGCATCTTTTATACCAACGACATTCCTTGCATATTCAATTACTGCACACTGCATCCCTAAACACAAACCTAAAAATGGAACGTTATTTTCTCTTGCATAACGGATAACATTAAGCTTACCCTCAATACCTCTTACTCCAAAGCCTCCCGGAACAACAACTGCCTGAACATCTTTCATCAATTCTTTACAATTTGAATAATCCATACATTCTTCTGAATTTATCCACTTTATTTCAACTTTGACATCATCGGCATAACCAGCATGTTTTAAAGATTCAACAACTGATATATAAGCATCAGAAAGCTTTGTATATTTACCTGCAATCGCAACTTTTACAGAACCTTTTGGATTTTTGATTCTATCTACAAGTTTTTCCCATCCTTTTAAATCTGCTTTTCTATCATCAACTCTTAAAATATTCAGAATAACACCAGCCATATTTTGTTCTTCAAGAGCCAGTGGAACTTCATAAATACTTTTCATATCACGGCATTCAATAACAGCCTCTTTGGGGACGGAACAAAATAGAGCGAGTTTTTCTTTTTCTGTTTTAGGAATAGGCTTTGTTGTACGGCATACAAGAATTTCAGGCTGAATGCCATAACTTCTTAAAACTTGAACACTATGTTGTGAAGGTTTTGTTTTCAACTCGCCTGAAGTTGGCAAATAAGGCAATAAAGTTGTGTGGACTGAAATTGCATTACCTATTCCGACTTCCGTCTTAAATTGCCTGATAGCTTCAATAAAAGGTAAACTTTCAATATCACCAATTGTTCCGCCAATTTCAATCAATTGAAAATCAGGTTTGAACTGTTTTGTAGCCCCCATTATTCTTGATTTTATTTCATTCGTAATATGAGGAATAACCTGAACAGTTGCACCTAGATAATCGCCTCGTCTTTCTTTTTCAATAACTGTCTGATACACACTACCTGAAGTTACATTATTGAATTTTCCTAAAGCGGTATCCGTAAATCTTTCATAATGACCTAAATCTAAATCAGTTTCAGCACCATCATCAGTAACAAAAACTTCACCATGCTGAAATGGGCTCATAGTTCCGGGGTCTACATTTATATAAGGGTCAAATTTTTGATTTATTACAGAAAATCCTCTTGCTCTTAAAAGTTTCCCGAGCGATGCAGCAATAATACCTTTTCCAAGAGAACTAACAACCCCACCTGTTATGAATATATATTTAGTCATCATTTAAACCCTTTCCAACAATATAAAAAATAATCTCTCTTATTTTTTAAAAAAGTACATCTTATGGAATAACTCCATTAATACAACTTTAAAAAATAATTTAACCACTAATAAATATTAAGTATAATCACAAAAAATACTTTTAGTTAATTTTAGGGACTTTAAAAAATCCGTTTTCTTCTTCAGGAGCGTTTGCCATTAATTCGTCTTTACTGGTTTCCTGAACGATTTTATCCTCACGCATTACATTATAAAAATTAATAACCTGACACATTGGTTTCACGTTTGAAGTGTCAACTTCATTCATTTGATCAACGTATTTTAAAACATCACCTAATTGTTTTGTATAAAGTTCTTTTTCTTCTTCTGTTAATTCCAATCTTGCTAATTTTGCAACATGTTCTACATCTTTTATTGTTATCATTTTATCACTCCGTTATTTTTATATCGTAACACAAAAATTTAGCATGACTGACAATTATTACATAAATTTAATGATTTTTTTAATATAAAAGTTATGCTATAATATCAATATTGATTGGAGAGAACTTTGTCAGAAATTAAAATTAAACTTGAAGATGATTTAGATGCACAAATTCTTGCATACAAAGCTTGCAAAGATGAAAAGAAAAAAAGAATGCTGCATATTAATATTGTAGAAAATGCAATGCATTTGGTAAAAAAAATCGCCGGAAGCATTTCCTCTCAATCCGGAATATCTAACGAAGATCTTGTGCAAGTCGGGTCAATCGGACTTATTAAAGCGATTGAATTTTTTAAGCCAGATAAAAATGCTAAATTTAAAACTTATGCATCTTATTTTATCCGCGGGGAAATTAAACATTATCTCAGAGATAAAGCTTCTATGATTAAAGCTCCAAGAGAGCTTCAAGAATTAGTTTTTAAAATAAGTTCTGCTGTCAAGCAGCTTAAAAATAAAGGGTTTGAAGAGCCGACAGAAGACCAAATCGCAGATGTTGTCGGAGTTCCTGTTGAAAAAATTCATGAAGTTATGGAAATTGAATTGTGCAAAAGCACTCTTTCACTTGATCAAGCTATTTCATCAGTGGATGATGATGATTTAACTCTTATTGATAAAATTCCTGCAGGCGACTATCAAGACTTTATGAATTCTTATGAAAATAAAATTATGCTTGCTGAAGCTATTAAAAAATTACCACCTGATTTACAAAAAATTATAGAATTAAGTTATTATCAAGACTTAAATCAGAGAGAAATTTCCGAAAGACTTCATATCTCACAAATGCAGGTTTCAAGAAGACTTAAAAAAGCAATCAGTAAAATGTATCAAATAATCAAATCTAAAGACGATAATTAAAGGAGATATCATGGGCACATTAATTGCAATATTATTCTTTGTATTTATTACAGGATTA
>CALVGY010000083.1 GCA_944327215.1 Candidatus Gastranaerophilales bacterium
TTTTTTATTTTTATTTTCAAGATCAGTCATATCTTGATTATATTTTGTTTCAGCCTGAGCGATTGCTCTTTCATCCTCAACTTCTTGAATACAATTATCTTCTGAAATAGTTGTGGATTTGAATGCTTTATCTGTTGATGAATAATATTCCAACCTCAACGTACCATCTCTCAATGCCGCTTCAAATGTCGAATTATCTTCCAACGGAGATTTTTGAACATTCCCGGCTGTTCCGGTTCCAACACCTGCATAAATATGATTTTCATCAACTTCTGCCGGAGTTGTAGTATATGTAAAATAACCATTTGACTGAATTTTATCATAAATATTTCGATAATAATTTAATGCACTTGAATTTTCAGGATTTGAAGCTGATTGATAAGAACTCATATCATAAGGTTGATTATGAGCATCATCTGTTGTTCTCATAAATGCTTCTGTTATTGCCATTGCATAATCAAATAATTCTCTTGATTCTTCAGTTGTTCCTTCATAGTTAATCGGATCATATACAAATTTTGCTTGAGCTGCTGTACTATAAGTATCCAAAGCTCCATCTCCATCTGAATCGACATCTTTAAGAATTTCATTTCCATCTTTATCAACAAATATTGGATCTGAATAATCTACAACTGTTTCTTCAACTCCATCAGCATTTGTCTCAGTAGTAGTATGATATTTTGTATTACCATCAGCATCTTTTGCTGTTCTGATATAGCCTGTATAACCACTGCCGACGAATGAATATCCTTCTGCCATTAAGGCTTCATCCAAACTGCTATATTTATTTAGATTAATTGCTTCACCATTTGAGTTTAAATATTCACCATCATTGTTTGTAGAGAATGTATTATTCCATTGGAAATAATTTATCAAACCATCATGTTCATCATCACCCAAATTAATTCCGATTGTTGCAAAATATTTATCCCAAGCATCATGAATTTTTTGTGCAACATCTGCCGCATCATTTGCCGATAAACTTGGTACATTTTGAACATTAATATCTGCTTGTGAATAACCTAAATTAGCTAAAAATTGGTTGTAATTACCATTTGATCTTTCATAAGCCTCTGCAATATCTTTTGTGACCAAAATTCTACCTTTTGTATCTGTTACAACATATTGCTTAACATTTTCGGCCATTTGAAGACCTGTCATAAGGTTGTATGAAATATCTGTATAATTTGCATCAGCACCGTTAAACCCTGTTAATACAGTCAATTTTGTAGCACTTAATGCTTCATTATATTCATTTGTAATCTGTTGAGTTTGATCAGCTAAACGTTGTTTTGAATAGGAAATACTCTGACCTGTATTTTCATTATTGGTCAGTCTGGCTGTTATGCTTAATAATCTTGCTTGTGATGCTGCCATTCCCATTTTTTTGATTTCCTTTCAAATAGTACTTGTAATCATGATTACGGCTGTTTTTTATTAAATCTTTAAAAAATAGAAAACAAATGTTACAAAATGTTTACAATAGCATTAATACATAAAAAAAGCCTTTTGTGTAAAAAGGCTTTTTTATTAATTGTTTTTTATTTATTATTATTTGATTGCCTCTTCGCATTCTTTACAGATACCGTCTGAATTTAATGTTCTATATTTCCAGCAGCGAGCACATTTTTCGCCTTCTGCTTTTACAACCCAAACAGTATAACCATCTTCTGTATATTCATTTAATACATTTTCAGGTTTTTCATCTGTGACATAAGCTTGAGACGTGATAAATATATTACAAAGTTCACTTTCATTAGCTTTTAATATTGTATTATCATCAGCTTTTACATAAACTGCCACTTCTAAAGAACTACCGACTTTTTTGTCAGCACGCAAAGGTTCAATAGCACGAGTGACAACTTCTCTTGCTTTAAGAATTTTTGTAAATTCTTCTTCTAATTTTTCATTAGTCCATTCTTCTTTTGCTGTTGGCCAGCTTGAAAGCAAGATACTTTCCAAACCACCCTTTTGACATTCAGGAACACTCATCCAAATATCTTCAGCCTGATGTGGCATTACAGGGACTAATATTCTTACTAATGTCAGTAATGTTTCAAACAAAACAGTTTGGCATGCCCTGCGTGATAATGATTTTTTACCCGCAGTGTATAATCTGTCTTTGACAATATCTAAGTAGAATGAACTTAAATCAACCGCAGCAAAGTTTTGTAATTGTTGGAAATATTTATAAAATTCATAATTATCAAATGCTTCTGTTACAGTTTGAATTAAGTGATTTAATTTATGAAGAGCAAATTTATCAATTTCTTTCAAATCTTCATATTTCACATAATCAGTTTTTGGATCAAAGTCAAACAAGTTACCGACCAAAAATCTTGAAGTGTTTCTTGTCTTCTTAAATATTTCAGCAAGCTGCTTGATTATATTATTACCAATTTTGGTATCATTTCTATAGTCAACTGATGCAGCCCAAAGTCTTAATATATCAGCGCCATAAGTTTTTATGATTTCATCAGGTCTAATATAGTTACCCAGAGATTTTGACATTTTTCTGCCATCTTCTCCAAATACAAAACCGTGAGTTAAAACAGATTTATAAGGTGCAATTCCCTGAGTCGCAACTGATGTTAATAAAGAAGATTGGAACCATCCTCTGTGTTGGTCAGAACCTTCCAAATACATTTCAACAGGAGTAGTTCCAAGAACATCAGAACGTTTGTTAACAACAGCACGCCAAGTTACACCTGAATCAAACCAAACATCCATAATATCATTTTCTTTTTTGAAGCAATGAGTTTTTCCGCACTTAGGACATTTGAAACCTTCCGGCAACAATTCATCAACTGAATATTTCACCCAAGCATCAGAGCTTTCTTTTTCAAAGATTTTTGCGACATTTTCAATTGTTTCATCAGTAACAATAACTTCTCCACAGTCTTCGCAATAGAATACAGGAATTGGAACCCCCCAAGCTCTCTGTCTTGAAATACACCAATCTGTTCTACCTGCAACCATGTTTGAAATTCTTGCTTCTCCGCCTGCAGGAATCCATTTTACTTTTTTAATTTCTTCCAAAGCTTTATCTCTGAATTTTTCAACTTTTACGAACCATTGAGGTGTAGCTCTGTAGATTACAGGATTTTTACATCTCCAACAGTGAGGATAACTGTGGTTTATATCTTGAGATTTTAATAGTGCTTTGCAATTTTGAAGTTTTTCTATAACGATTGAATTCCCTTTGTAATATGGAACACCTTCTAAATCTTTATCTTTCACAGCATCAGTCCAAACACCTTTGCTATCTAATGGTGAAAATACTTCAATTCCGTATTTGCATCCAACTTCATAGTCTTCAAGACCATGACCGGGGGCAGTATGAACAGAACCGGTACCGGCATCCAGTGTAACGTGTTCACCTAATATTATTGGAGATTTTCTGTCAACCAATGGGTGCTTAGTATTTAATAATTCTAAATCCTGACCTTTACAAGATCCAATAACTTTTATATCAGCTTCTTCCCATTCAACATCGTTTAAGAAACTTCCTAGAAGTTCTTGAGCAACAACATAAATATCACCTTTGTATTCAAAGAATGTGTACTCAAATCTAGGGTGCATACTGATTGCCATATTTGAAGGAATTGTCCAAGGAGTTGTTGTCCAAATTACACAATAGATGTCTTGAGGGCAAGAAGACAGGAAGTCAAACTGACTATGCAATTTATTTGTACTTTCATCATCAAATTTAAATCTTACATAAATTGATTTTGAGGTATGATCAGCATATTCAACTTCAGCTTCTGCAAGAGCTGTTTCACAAGATGCACACCAATAAACAGGTTTCAAACCTTTTTCGATGTAACCTTTCTTAAACATTTCGCCAAACACTCTAACCTGTTCAGCCTCAAAATCAGGGGCAATTGTCAAATACGGATGCTCCCAATCACCTAGGACACCAAGACGTTTGAATTCGCTCTCTTGCCCTTTCAAACTTTTATGAGCAAACTCTCTGCATTTTTGTCTTAGCTCATAAGGCGTTAGAGCGCTTCTACCGCCTTTAATATTTTTAACAACCTTATTTTCAATAGGAAGCCCATGGCCATCATACCCGGGAACATAAGGAGTATAAAAACCTGCCTGAGCCTTATATTTTAATAAAATATCTTTAAGGATTTTATTAAGAGCAGTACCTACGTGAATTTTTTCTGAACTCAAATAAGGAGGTCCATCGTGCAAAATAAATTTATTTACTTTATCACGTTGGTTAATAATTTTGTTATAAATATCATGTTCTTCCCAAAACTTTTGAATTTCAAGTTCTCTTACAGTAGCATTAGCCCTCATTGCCAAAGTTGTTTGAGGGAGATTTAGAGTATCTTTAAACTCTACCTTTGTACTTGTTTCGTTACTCATAATAAATTACCCTTCTTTTATTTAATTTTTCCTATTTTTTGTTGAATATCGTTTCCAATACTTTCCTGTTTAGACTGTTTTACAAATTCAGCCATCTTGTCATAATCAAATTCATTTTCCCATCTTGCAATAACAACTGTTGCCACACAATTACCGATAAGGTTTACGGTTGTTCTTCCCATATCAAGAATTTGATCAATTCCAAGCAAAATTGCAACGCCCAATATTGGGATATTAAAGCTTGCCAAAGTTCCTGCCAAAACAATCAAAGAGGCTCTTGGGACACCTGCCACTCCCTTACTTGTCAACATAAGAGCAAGCATAATAATAATCTGTTGATTTAAATCTAAATTTATCCCAACAATCTGCGATGAGAATAAAACACCCATTGCAAGATACAAAGTACTTCCGTCTAAATTAAAAGTATATCCTGTCGGCATAACAAAACCAACAATAGATTTTGGAACCCCAAAACGTTCCATAATTTCCATTGCCATAGGGAAAGCAGCCTCAGAACTTGCTGTCGTAAAAGTCAACAAAGCAGGTTCCTGCAATGCTCTTAATAAATCTCTAAATGATATTTTAACAATCTTACAAACTATAATTAAAACTAAAAGAACAAATATTGCTAATGCTACATACAAAGCAACAATAACTTTACAGTAGTTTTTCAAAACAGCGAGTCCGTTTGCCCCAACAGTTGATGCAATAGCACCAAATATACCAAGAGGTGCAAAATACATAACATATTCAGTAAATTTAAACATTATCTGTGAAATTGAATTAAAGAAATCAACAACAGGTTTTGCTTTTTCACCAACCGCAATTACAGCAAAAGCAAAGAATATTGCAAAAACTACAATTTGCAACAAATTCCCTTGAGACATAGCATCAAAAACGCTATTAGGGAATATATTTATAATCATTTCGCTAACAGAAGTATGAGCTTGGCTTGCAGCAAGTAGTCCTGCTTCTTGCATTCTTATAGCATGCTCGCTTGTCCCGCTAACAAAGCCGACACCCGGCTTAAATAAATTAGCCATTGTTAAACCAATAACTAAAGCCAAAGTTGTAACTATTTCAAAATAAACTATAGTTTTAAGGCCAATTTTACCAAGACTTTTAGCATCACCATGCCCTGCCAAACCAACAACCAAAGTTGAAAAAAGTAAAGGAGCTATAATCATCTTCACCATTCTTAAGAATATAACAGCAAATGGGCGCATTTTAACCGCAAAATCTGGGGCAAAATGTCCTATTACAACACCTAAAACCAGTGCTATAAATATCAGGGCTGTGAGTTTAGAATGTTTCAAGTTATATACCTCAAATAAATTATATTACAAACATACCTTTCTGAAAAATTCCTGTAACGTTTCGTAAATGTTTTTTAACACAACCACCCATGCCTTTTGTTAATTGATGTAATATTGTTGAATAGACATGATGTTTGTACTATAATAGTTTAACTAAATAAAATAAATAAAAGGGGAGGTTAATGTGACAGAAAGCACATGCATGGAAAAGTTGAATTTATCTGAAAATGCAATTAAAGTTCTTGAAAAAAGATACTTAAAAAGAGATAAAGAGGGCGAATGTGTTGAAACACCTGCTGATATGTTCAGACGTGTTGCAAGTACAATTGCTGCAGGGGATTTAAAATTCGGAAAATCTCAAGCAGATGTTGACAAATTAGCAGAAAGATTTTACAAAGCAATAACAAATTGCTATTTCATGCCAAACTCTCCGACATTAATGAATGCCGGAAGAGAATTAGGACAATTGGCAGCTTGTTTTGTTCTTCCTGTAGAAGATTCTCTTGAAGGGATTTTTGAAACAGTTAAAAATACTGCTTTAATTCATAAATCAGGTGGCGGTACAGGTTTTTCTTTCTCAAGATTAAGACCTAAAAATGATGTTGTAAGATCAACAATGGGAGTATCTTCAGGCCCTGTATCATTTATGGAAGTATTCAACGCTGCAACTGAAGCTGTAAAACAAGGCGGCACAAGACGCGGTGCTAATATGGGTATCTTAAGAGTTGATCACCCTGATATTTTAGACTTTATTGAA
>CALVGY010000084.1 GCA_944327215.1 Candidatus Gastranaerophilales bacterium
AATCTGTTTATAAACTCTTGTATTTGAGAACATTTACAACAGCAAGTGAAAAATAAGTTCACGCATGGACAATTCCTGCAGGTGAAAAAGCTCCTCAAGCAGCAGGAGTGATCCATACAGATTTTGAAAAAGGCTTTATTAGAGCTGAAATTACACCTTATGAAGAATTTGTGAAAAATGGTTCTTATAACGCTTGTAAGGAGAAAGGCGTTACTCGTCTTGAAGGAAAAGATTACGTTGTTCAAGATGGTGATTTAGTTCATTTTAGATTCTCTGTTTAATTTAATTCTGTTTTATTTATTTACTTACTAACGCAAGTTTTAAACCGGTTACAACTTCTTGCTTTTGTTTGTAAGAATTTGATGATGTAAAGTTGTATTGAGGATTATATAAAACTTTTCTGCCGGTAAAGCTTGGCTCGTGGTAAAGAATTAATGTAGAATCATTGAATTTGATTGGAGTGTGATTTGGCCCTGTAATTTGGTTTTTGCCGTTAACGTAGTATATATTTTTATCATTTGGATCTGCGTTACGGAATTTCAATCCTGGTCTAAGTCCGCCTTTCAAACCTACATTATTAACTGTTGCGTTAAGATCAATTTTTTGGAGTTCAACTTCTCCGGGGTTGTAATATGTATTATAATTATGATTTAAACCGGAAGTGTTGAATACTGAAATTGTCATTCTGCCATCTGGGCTTTGTCTCAGTAATGCTGATAATTTTGTAGATTTGCCGCCTTCTGAATTAATTTTTGCATTTTGAGGCTGTAAAACAAATGGTGCTCCATCGTTCAGAGGTTGTAACTCTTTTTTTGTACGTAAATTATATTGGTAATCTATATAATCTTTAAAGCGTTTTACAAATTCTTTATATTCAGGACTTTTTGGGTCTGCCCATTCTTCGCGAATTATGTTTCTGTTTTGTAGATAAATATTTTTAGTTGGAGTTTCAAAACCTGTTGCACCATATTCATCTCCGGCAAATAATGTCGGATTGCCAATTAGTGCTACTAAAAATTTAGTTTGCCCTAAAAGTTTTGACATCGCAGGGTCAATAATATTTTCAAGAGTTTTGTTTCTCAGATTTTTCTTTTCTTCTTCTGTTAAACGATTGTTTTTATTACGTTCAAGATAGTCCATTTCACGGAAAACTAAATCTATTGCGGTATTGTAATCTTTAGATCCAAAACCGTCTCCTTCAAAGACTTTTCCTTTGAAATTTCCTCTTGCTAAGTGTGCTAAGGCTTTTAGCATTTCACCGTAAATGTATTCGCTTCTTTCTTTGCTTAATCCTATTTCATTAGAAGCTTTTCCCATTCCGCTTGCAATAGATTCACTTTTTGCAACTGCAAGTGTGCTTACTCTATTAAAGTCATAATTATTAATTTTCTCTTTATAAACAGGATCGTTATAGCCTTTTGCTTCCAATATTTTATAGGCTCTTTTCCTGTATTCATATTGATTTGGGTCAGTTAAGTCTGCGTAAACCAGATCCATATCCATTGAAAAACCATCAAGAGCACGTGCTTTGTCGTGGTTTCCGGCAAATGTATATGTATATAATAAAGATTCCAATGAGCCTGTATTCATGAATTTTAAAAGTTGCTGATATACTGTTTCTCCGTGATTTGTACCTTTATCAGGAGAATTTTTTCCATCAAATTCAAACAGTTTTCCAAAAATCTGTGCGATGTCTGATGAGAAGTAACTATAGTTTGCTGTTGTAGTAAAGCCAGATTCATTTAACAGCTTCTTAACAGCTTCTTTAGAACTTGAATATCTTGAACCTGATTTTGCACCGTAACCGGTATCGTATATTTCTCCTTCATCAGTGACTTCAGCAGCTATATATGCATCAGGGTGATATTTTTTTACTTCATTTGTGAATTTTGACCAGAAGTTAATGATTTTGTCCCAAGTGTATTCAAAATCTGTTTTTTGATTTCTTATAGAACCAATATCGCCGATATCTTTTGTAGCATCAATTCTCCAGTCTAAACCTGCTTGAGTTCTGTTTACAATCATTTCTGCAAGTTTAAAGCTGTTTGCATCTGTCCCTTTAATTGACTGCCACAAAGCATTTGTAAAGTCATTTTTATCTGATTCATTGATTCTTTTTATTCTGTGTTTGATTTTTGAAATCAATGATAATGCTTCATCTGTTGGGCTTGATGGAATGATGCCCATTGATAGTAATGAAGTATTTTTTAATGTTTTATAATCGTATGAAATTTCTCCTGTTTCTTTGTTGTAAGTGAATTTTGCTTTCGGATCAACAGACTTAATAATTGCAAATCTTGCTATTTCTGATGTTAATAGCGGTATAACATATTTTGCATAATCTGTTGGTTTACCATTTTTATCTCGAAGTTTTACACCATTTTCTTTTTCCAATCTGTTTTCAAGATTTGATAGAACTTCGTTTGCAAAAGTTTTCATTTCATTTGTGTACATTTTATCGGTGAGTTCGTAAGTTTCACGGAATTGAGGCAATACATGTTTGTTTCCGTTTTTATACATGTCAAAACGGCTAACACCAATTTGGTCTTCTTTAATTGCTCGTTTTGTCATAAATGGAGAAGCTAATACTGCAGCTATATCGTCACCGACTTCAACAGAATCTAAAGGCAAGTCCATCAAACCTCTTGTTACCAAATCATCATAAGAGTCTTTTGAAGTTGTGCCTTTAAGGAAGTATGTTCCGTTAAGTACATTTTGTACAATATCTTCACTTACTTTTGCATCTTTTGGAAGAACTTTTCCGTTAGACAATGATGCAATTTTATTTGTTATTTCTGCTGCATTTTTATTTGTTATGTTTTTCAAGTTTTGTGCAACATATAAATTCAAAATATCATTGGTTTTTTTTGTCCAGAATGAAGCTGATGTTATTGCGTAATCTTGAACTTGCATATTATTTTGAAGCAAAATTTTCTCAGCTTCTGCTCGTTTTTTGGGATCTAATACATTTTTTAATTTTTGAGTATCAGTATTTGAATATACATAATTTAATTTTGCGATATCAGGGTTTGCATCCCAAGTTTCAAAGCCGCTTTCGTGCTTTCCGTCAAATCCAAAATATTTAAAGTGTGACAGAATTCGTGTCCCTTGACCGCTTTTGTATGGAATTCTTTGATCTTTAGACAATTTTTTATTATATTCATTTAATTTTTCAATATTTTTCTTATAAGTTTCAGAATCTATTCTAAAGCTATAAGGAATTACTGTGTCATTGTGAGTATTTATTTCAATGTGATTTTTGTTGATTTTATTGTAAGCTTTGATTAATTCTTCGCTTGATATTTTATCAGCATTTTTAATTCTGTTGTCATATATTTGAATATATGTCGGTGCTTTAGAATTATATTTTCTGTTGTGTCCTATGCGAACTGTTCCATCAGCATTTTGTTCAAATGTATATTTAGAATTAATAAGTCTATGAGTTACATGTTGTGTTTTTTTGCCGAATACACCAAGGCTAAGCGGGCTTGATTGTAAATCAGAAATTTTAAACCAATCCATATAAGGAGATTGTGTTCCCCATTGTAATATGTGTTTAAAGTGAATACCTTCAAGACCTTCATTAACGTATGCGCCATCTGCGACAAGGTTTATGCCTTTTGCGAAAAGTTTTTTCTGGAGTGAAGTGTAGTTATTTATATTTCCAAGACTGTGAGCCATTTGGAAACAGTTTTTGTTCCAGTAACTGTGTGCTGTTAAGCTGTCATCTGTGAACATTGGGAGTGTTATGATTCTTGTAAAGTTATCAAGTTTCCCGTCATCAATATCTTTTTCTAAACCTGCAATTGAACCGCCAATTTTATTTGCAAAATTTTTAGAAACACTTCTAAGTTTTTCAATATCTGGGTTTTTAACTATATTATTTTTATCATCATAAACCCACATAACATTGTTGGTATCTATGTCAACAAGCTTCATTGCTCCGCCTTTTGAAACTGTTGAAGCTCTATCGGTTACAATGTTATAAATATCCCAAGCGTTTTTGTACGTTTCGTTAACTACGTTTCCGGCATCTATATCCCATTTTGCATCATTTTTTGTTCCTTTTGTATACAGTTTATAGTGATATGCAAATGCTTCATCCGGTTCAATTCCAAAATCGCCTGCCAAGTCTACTTTTGTAGCTTTCCCGTTTTGGAGTTTGATTCCTTTTTCTCCAGGGGTTGCGTCTTCCGGATTTATTGGGTTGTATTGTTGTTCTCCTATTACAAAATAATTGCCGTTGCCATCTTTTCCAACTTTAAAAATCTCTAAATAACAGTCGTATTTGCTGTCATCATAGACATAATTAAATTCATACTCTTTATCACCGTATTCTGATTTAATAGGTTTATATCCTTTAAAACCAATGTTTGAGGTTACTTTCGGCTGGCTTAAATTAAGATTAACTTTCACTATAAACACTCCTTACTACTTAATTTATAACTCAACTGAAGATCTTTTTTTGACATGATGTATTGTTTTATTAACAATTTTTTACAAAAAATTATAATAATTATTTTTCCTTGCTATAATCTTTGATGAAAAGGAGAAATTAAATGCAAGTTATGGAAATGAAATGTGATATTAAAGATATAAACTTGGCTGAACAAGGCAAAAACCAGATTGAATGGGCGTTTAAGGATATGCCTGTTTTACGACAAATTCAAGAAAGATTTATAAAAGAACAGCCGTTTAAAGGATTAAAACTTTCGGCATGTGTCCATGTTACAAAAGAAACAGCAGCATTATGTGTTGTTATGAAATCAGGTGGTGCGGATGCTGTTTTGGTTGCATCAAACCCATTGTCAACTCAAGATGATGTTGCCGCTGCTCTTGTTAAATATTATGGAATTCCAACATTTGCAGTAGCCGGTGAATCTGTAGAAACATATAAAGCTCATATTCAACAAGCTTTAAAACATAATCCTGATATTGTTATTGATGACGGTTGTGATATTGTGTCAACAATTCATGATGAACGTCCAGACTTAGCATCAAAAATTATTGGTTCTACAGAAGAAACAACTACAGGTATAATAAGATTACAGGCTTTGGAAGCCCAAGGTGTTTTAAAATTCCCTGCAGTAGGGGTAAATACAAGTTTAACAAAGCACTTATATGATAACAGATATGGCACAGGCCAAAGCTCAATGGACGGTATTATTAGAGGTGCTAATATTTTAATTGCCGGTAAAACAGTTGTTGTATCAGGTTATGGTTGGTGCGGCAGAGGTTGTGCATTGAGAGCAAAAGCTTTAGGGGCAAACGTTATTGTATGTGAAGTTGATCCTTTAAAAGCTCTTGAGGCTGCTATGGAAGGTTACAGAGTAATGCCTATTGAAAAAGCTGCTAAAGAAGGTGATATATTCTTAACTGTTACCGGTGACAAACATGTAGTTGATGTTCAACATATTTTAAGTATGAAAGATGGTGCATTTCTTGCTAATGCTGGTCATTTTGATTGGGAAGTAAATGTTGCAGGCATAAAAGAACATGCAATAGAGATTAAACAGATAAGACCTAATTTGGAAGAATACAAATTAGATAACGGGAAATCAGTATATGTATTTGCAGAAGGCAGACTTGTTAATCTTGTTGCGGCCGAAGGTCATCCGGCAAGTGTTATGGATATGAGTTTTGCAAATCAGGCTTTGGGTATTGAATTTCTTGTTAAAAATAAAGGAAAATTGGAAAATAAACTTTATACGCTTCCTCACGATGTTGATGTTAAAATCGCAGAATTGAAGCTTAAATCAATGGGGATTGAAATAGATAAATTAACTCCAGAACAGGAAGTTTATTTGAACAGTTGGAAATTTTAGTTCTTCTAAAATAATAAAAAAGACCGAATTTATTTAAATCCGGTCTTTTTTTGTTATAGTGTTTTAAAAATTAAATAAATTGTGTTTCTAATCCCAAGTTTTTTTCTTTCTTGCCATAAAAATTTAACTGTTAAAGGTCTGATTTTTAAGTTATTTTTTATATTGATTTTTGTTATGTAATCGCTGTGTAATTTTTTATTTCCAACAACTTGAGTGCAATTTCCTGCATTATTGTTGTGCCGCCTGTATGCTATTAGCGGAACATCTATTAAGGCTGATCCGCCGATTAAAT
>CALVGY010000085.1 GCA_944327215.1 Candidatus Gastranaerophilales bacterium
TAGCAGGTCGTGTTATGGCAATCCGTAACACCGGTATGTTTATTGATTTGATGGATGCTTCTGGGAAAATTCAAATCTTCTCTCATAAAGAAAATCTACCGGAAGACTTGATGAAAATTTTAAAACTTATTGATATCGGTGATATTGTAGGATTTACTGGAACTATCAGAAGAACTCCAAGAGGAGAACTTTCTATTAAAGCTACATCTTTGAAACTTCTTTCAAAAGCATTATTACCTTTGCCTAATAAACAAATCAGCAAAGAAAAAATGGAAGAATTAACTCATTATCATGGGCTTACTGATGTTGAATTAAAATATCGCCAAAGATATGTTGACTTAATAGTAAATGAAGACAGCAGAGATACTTTCCGCAAAAGAAGCCTTATTATTCAAAAAATTAGAGAATATTTAGCTAAACAAGGTTACTTGGAAGTTGAAACTCCAATTTTACAGACAATGGCGTCAGGTGCAAACGCAAGACCATTTACAACTCACCATAATGCATTGGAAATGGATTTAACTTTAAGAATTGCATTGGAATTATATCTAAAAAGATTAATAGTTGGCGGTATTTCTGAACGCGTTTATGAAATTGGGAAATGTTTCAGAAATGAAGGCATAGACACTCGCCATAACCCTGAATTTACAATGATAGAATTATACCAAGCATACGCTGATTATAATGATATGATGACTTTAACAGAAAACATGGTAGCATACGTTGCTCAAGAAGTTTTAGGGACATTGAAAATCAAATACGGCGATAATGAAATTGACTTAACTCCTCCTTGGGATAGAAAAACAATGTTAGGCTCTATCAAAGAAGCAACAGGGGTTGATTTTATGGAAATCTATACTGCTAAGCAAGCAATTGAAACAGCAAGAAGCCTTAATGTTAAAGTTGAAGACACCATGAACTGGGGCCAAGTTGTTGAAGCTGTATTTGAAGATAAGATTGAACCATCATTAATTCAACCTTGTCACATCATTGATTATCCTAGAGAAATCTCCCCGCTTGCTAAAGTTCATAGAGATAATGACCGTTTAACAGAACGTTTTGAAACAAGAGTAAACGGATGGGAAATCGCAAATGCATTTTCAGAACTTACAGATCCGATAGACCAAAGGATGAGATTTGAAGCTCAAGCTCAAGCAAAAGCTGCAGGTGATGAAGAAGCAATGGAAATTGATGAAGACTTTATCACAGCTCTTGAATACGGAATGCCCCCAACAGGTGGTATGGGAATGGGAATTGACAGACTTGTTATGTTACTTACAAATTCCCCATCAATCAGAGATGTAATTGCATTCCCGACAATGAGAATAAAAGAATAAAATTATATTTAACAAATATAAAAAAGCGAAAAGACCGGCCCCCACCGGTCTTTTTTTTATGAAAGATGAAAGGAGCTGAAATTTACAATTTAGTAATAAGTTATTTTCCAACCGTCATTGATAACTCTTGCAGCACAAGTCAAGCCTGATGCAGCCTTGTTGCAGTTATAAGTATTATCATTACCGGCAGCAACTATATCACTCCCATTAAGGACGAACGCAAAGATATCACGTCCCAATTGATTTGGATAAGAATTTCCATTGACATCAATAATAAATACCACTGAATCTTTATCAACATCGACACCAAATTCTGAGCGTATTATATCTCTTGGGTAAACATTAATTAAAACATTCATCCCATCAACCAATGTAAACATATATTGATACATTTGTGCTCGTTGTAAATAAACTTTACCACTCAAAAATTTTGTCGGATATTGCCAACATCCATTCGAATTTGAACATTCTCTGATAACTTTAAAATATGGCTTAAAATATGAAAAAGCCAAAGCTGAAGAATCTTGAGAATATTCATCCAAACTCCAATAAGAAGGTGATGATCTATCTAACATAACAAACATTGTTACTTGACTTATTGAAGTGTAGAATTTTTTCAATGCTGCGATGTTTTTGGTATCATTAAATTTTACCATTAAGCCAAAAACTGTTAAAGCAGCTATAACTCC
The DNA here is from genome assembly GCA_944327215.1 of Candidatus Gastranaerophilales bacterium. Lineage (GTDB taxonomy): Bacteria > Cyanobacteriota > Vampirovibrionia > Gastranaerophilales > Gastranaerophilaceae > Stercorousia. The sequence goes on from CALVGY010000085.1 coordinate 2,027, forward strand.
TATTATAGCTATTGTAAATAATGTTTCTGACAGGGTAAGACCTGAATGTTTTTTTAGAAAACTTTCATAATTCATAAGCGCCTCATATCTCTTGATAAAAGACTTTATTCAACAATACATATATATTAGTTATATACCCAATAATCGTAAGTGTATAACAGGATTATAAAGAAAGATTACAAATTAAGAATTAATTTAAATATTTGGTAGTCCACCCATCACGTATAATTCTTGAGGCACACATCCAGCCTTTTTTACCGGCTTCACAATCTCCGACAGAATCAGGATCAAGCCCTAATCCTGCGGGCTGTAGACCTCTATAGGTAACGATATAAGCAAAAATATCACGACCTATGGTATTGGGTAATTGATCTGCATTAACATCTACCCAAAAGACAAGACAATCGTAATTTATATTCCCCATTCCAAAAGATTCACCATCACCAGCAGTACTTATCATATTGGCTGGATAAATATCCATCAATACATTTACACCAGTTACAAGAGTAAATGCAAACTGACACCTTGAAGTTTCATGAGCAGACCAATAAACACTACCATCAAAGTTCTTTGTTGGATAAGCCCAACACCCTTCTGAATTTTGACATTCACGCATCATGTTAAAATATGGCTTGTAATAATTATAGATTTCTGTAACTACAGCATCATTATTATCAACCATACCCCAATATTCAGGAGTTTCATGCTCTGATACAACAAGGTTCGTTGCCTGCTGTAAAACTGAATATGTTTTTTTCAACATAGACATGTTTTTTTGATCAGATAGTTTTTGGCTTAAAACAGGAATAGTCATTGCAGCGACTACCCCGATAATACCCAACGTAATAAGCACTTCTGCCAATGTAAAAGCAGAATTAAAACTCCTTGTATAAAACTTTTCAACTCCGTTTGACTTATGTTTAATATAACAACCAAACATATTATAATTTTAACATTTTTTTACGAATATATCAACCTTTAAATAGACTTTTTTAAACTTTTATTATAAATTACAGCTATGCTTAAATATTACCAAGAAATCATAAATAATTTAAAACAAGATTCACACTTCAGAGATATAAAAAATTTTAATAGAAAAGATGCGAAATATATTTATTTTCAAGATAAAAGATTAATAAACTTATCTTCAAACAATTATCTTGGATTTGCGGATAATATAGAGATTACCAAAGAATTTTTAGAATATGCAAAAGACCAATATTCTTTTGGAAGTGCATCAGCAAGACTTTTAACAGGCACACTGCCTGCGTATAGTGAACTTGAAAAGCTTATTTCAAATATATTCAAAAAAGAAAACACTTTATTATTCAATAGCGGCTACCATGCAAATGTTGGAATAAACAGCTGTATAGCCTCTCGTGGAGACGTAATATTTTCAGACAAACTCAACCATGCCAGTATCATTGACGGGATGAAACTTTCAGACGGCAAATTCTTCAGATACCCGCATAACAATATGGAAGCTCTTGAAAAGCTATTAATAAGAGAAAGAAAAAATTTCAATAACGCCGTAATTGTTTCAGAAAGTGTATTCTCAATGGATGGCGATATTGCAGATATTGAAAAACTTGTTGAATTAAAAGAAAAATACAATTGCCTGCTAATTCTTGACGAAGCTCACGCATTTGGTGTTTTTGGACAAATAGGGCTTGGGGTTACAGAAACCTTAGGGCTTACAGATAAAATTGATCTTATTATCGGAACATTTGGAAAAGCTATAGGTTCAACAGGAGCATTTGTTACTGGAAATAAAATTTTAATTGATTATCTGACAAACAAAGCTCGGTCCTTTATTTTTTCAACAGCATTAGCTCCTATTAATATCGCATTTTCAAAATGGATTATAGAAAATAAACTTCCATATACTTTTGAAAAAAGAATGAATATGTTAAAAATAGGGCAAAAAGCAGGCAGCCAAAGCCATATTATCCCATTAATTATCGGGACAAATAAAGATACAGTTGATACCTGCGAAATATTATTCCATAACGGATATTTTACACTCCCGATAAGACCGCCAACCGTACCTGAAGGGACTTCAAGGATTAGAATTTCACTAACAACAGACATTAATGAAAAGGAACTTTTTGATGCAATATCACTGGTTAAACAAAAACAACAACAATAAATTAATCATATTTTTTGCAGGCTGGAGTTTTGATTATAACCCATTCAAATTTTTAAATTGCACAGACTTTGATGTTCTGATTTTATATGATTACAACACCTTGGAACTCCCAGAAATCCCAAAATACAAAAAATATTATTTAATAAGTTGGTCTATGGGAGTTTTCACGGCATATATACTAAAAAATAAACTTCCAAAATTTGATTTAAAAATCGCGATAAATGGTACCCCATACCCTGTTGATGATAACAAAGGAATCCCACTAAAGCCTTTTCTTTTGACACTAAAACATGCAAAGCAAGGGCTTGAAGGGAAATTTTACCAAAATATTTTTGATACAACTAAAGACTTTGAAACATACAATGAAAATCAAGTTAAAAGAACAGTTGATAATCGAGTAGATGAACTCAATAATCTGTACAAGCTTATAAAACAAACTCAAATAAACTACGAAAGCTTTTATGATAAAGCAATTATCAGCCAAAATGACATAATTATACCGACAAAAAATCAAATAAATTTTTGGCAAAATAATACAAAAAGTATCAAAATGCTTGAAAGCGGACATTTCCCGTTTTATAATTTCAAAAGCTGGGAAGAAATTTTACAATGCAAATAAATCCAAAAATTATTAAAAATCAATTTGAAAAAAGTATGGATAAATACGACGATAATGCTATCGTGCAAAAGCTTACCGCGAAAAAACTGGTTCAACAAATCTCTGAGATAAAAAAAGATTATAAAAACATTTTAGAACTAGGCAGCGGGACAGGACTTCTTGCAAAAGAACTTGTTAAAAACATAACTTACAAAAAATATTTCGCAAATGATTTGATCGAAAAATCAAAAACTTACTTATCCGATATTATTCCGGAATTCACATTTATTTGCGGGAACGCTCAAAAAATTGCACCTTCACAAAAAATGGATTTAATTTTATCAAATGCAATGTTTCAATGGTTCAGCAATCTTGACAAACTGCAAGACAATCTTCTGAAAATGTTAGAAAAAGATGGAATTTTAGCTTTTTCAACTTTTTCCCCGAAAAATTATTGTGAAATAAAACAACTATGCGGTCTCTCTCTTGAATATAAAACTCTTGAGGAATTAAAATCAATTTTTTCTAAGAATTTTGACATACTTTATACAGAAGAATTTCAATACTCTATGCAATTCACAAATCCTTTAGAAATACTTGCACACATGAAAAATACTGGCGTTAATTCTTTAACAATGACACATTGGACATTTAAAGAAGTTAAAGAATTTTGTGACAAATATAAATCTGCATACCCTGATCTTACCTTAACATACACTCCAATTATATTTATATGCAAGAAAAGTTGATAAAATATCTTTTCTGTTTAAATTAAAATAAAAATAAATAAATCAATTTATGTATTCTACTTTGTAAAGAAAAAACATATAATATTTACATAATTTCATGTTTATTATTTCATGTCGGTATAAGGATAAGTAAAATTGCTAAATAATTTTGAAAGTTTTGATAATTCTGAAACATCAGCGAGAAAATCCGCTCTAATCCAAGAAAGAGTAGGACTGGTTTCTACACACATGTATAAGCAGTTTTTGGATTATCAACATGCAAATATTAATACAAATGAAATTTTTACAAGGATGATTGACAACTTACAAATCGTTGTCGACACTCTAAAAGAAGCTTTCTCATCAAGAAATGTCACAACTCAAAATATCTATGTTGACACAGATCCGCAAAAATCTGTTGTTATTGTAAATATTCTTTGGCATAAAATGAGTTTTACAACAAGATGCAACTATCAACCTCAAGCTCTTTACAGAGAAGACGGACAGCATCTTTTCTCAAGCAGAATAATGGCGATTAAAGGGAATTATTACGAACTGATGAAGGGTGTCACAG
>CALVGY010000086.1 GCA_944327215.1 Candidatus Gastranaerophilales bacterium
GGATTCGAACCACCGTAGTCTCGCGACGGCAGATTTACAGTCTGCTCCCTTTAGCCACTCGGGCACCTACCCATATTTTATTGTCAAAAATTTGCCTTTGACGGGATTTGAACCCGTGGCCTCTCCCTTACCAAGGGAGTGCGCTACCCCTGCGCCACAAAGGCAAATGCCACAAGGGCTTTTTATTTAAATAAAAATGCCGACTATAGGAATCGAACCTACAACCTACGGTTTACAAAACCGTTGCTCTACCATTGAGCCAAGTCGGCAAGTCACATGAACTATTGTATTAAGAAAATAGTTTAATGTCAAGAGTTTTTATTCTGTTTGATTTATAATAAATTCGTAAGTTTAATAAAAGGAAGGTTGATATGTTTAGATTTATTGCTCCAATAATGCTATTAACAATTTCAAATGTTTTTATGACATTTGCATGGTATGGACATCTAAAGCATAAGTCAGCAGCTTTGTGGGCTGTTATTTTGATAAGCTGGGGAATTGCATTTTTTGAATATTGTTTTCAGGTCCCTGCAAACAGAATAGGTAGTTATGTCTATTCTGCAGCCCAATTAAAAACTATTCAAGAAATAATTACGCTTATTGTATTCAGTTTCTTCTCTGTTTTATATTTGAAAGAAGAATTTAAGTGGAATTATCTTGTAGGATTTATTTTCATTATTTTCGCAGCATTTTTTATCTTTAAAAAATGGTAAAAATCTTATTATGTGTTGATAAATTAAATTCTACATAAATTGTAAAAAAAAGAACCTAAATTATCAGGTTCTTTTTTATGGAGCGGAAGACGGGACTCGAACCCGCGACGTCAACCTTGGGAAGGTTGCATTCTACCGCTGAATTACTTCCGCAAATTATTGTGTCTTTATAAGTTTACCAAATAGTGGGGAATTATGCAACTGGAAATTTTACTTTAATTTCATAAATATTAATTCGTAAATATAATTAATGTATTCAAATTTTTATCATAATAAATTTGAAAATTTTTTTTCTGTTTTGCCCACAAATATACAGCATTTATCCTTTTCTTTTTCTTTATATTATGTGCCATTATCCAGTAATATGTTTTCCCTTTTTCTAAATTATTCAAGTGTTTTAAGTAATCATTTTGATCTGTGTGTTTTGTGTCTTCTACAATTATATTTTTATTGGTTTTTATGTAGTCTTTATAGTATTCATAGAGAATTTTGTTTCCTTCTGAAATATATATAATATCATTATCTTTTGCTAAAGTAATAGCTTTTATTAGTGGATATATTATATTTTCTGATTTATAATTTTTTCTAATTATTTTTGAATATGATTCTATTGTAGCTGGCATTATAATTAAAAACGCTATTATAAAAAATATTATTGATTTAATAAAAGTATTTTTAATTGTAATAAAATCGAAAATTTTAACTGAAAAAATGATAAATATTGGAATTAAATATAAAATTAATCTTGTTGAGAATGGATAAATATTAAAATATGACAGACTTAATGCAACAATTAAAGGGAAAAATAAAAGATAAAAAGTTTTATTTTTGTTATCAATAATAAAGCTAATTATAATTGACGATATTATAAAAATAGTTGGAATTACACTATTAAAAATGTACTTAATATTCAAAAGTAGCATATTGGGGAAGTTTGAAAAATCATTAGAGATGAAGAATTTTTCCCAGTATTTATGTAAATATTCGCTTGAGTTTAAATATTTATTGCTTAAATAAAATAATATAAAGCTTATTGCGGTTATAATAATAGCAAATTTAAATTTTGGAATTTTTTCTCTATCAAATACGAGCATTGTAAACAAAATTGAAGATAAAGCAAACAGAGAGGCAAATGAAAACCACAATGAAATAGCGCACATTAAACCGTAAATTATAATTTTGTTCTTATTGGTAGAATATTTATCCAGACAGAAATATGTTAATAAAATTGCAAGAAAACAAAAGACATCACTTGAATATTGTTTAAACTCCTGCGCATAGTAGCAAAGTGGGTAGCAAACTGAAAATGTTAATAACGAGATTATAATTGAAATCTTCTTTGTGAGATATTTTTTTGCAAGTAGATAGAATAGCCATAAAGAACTGATTGAAGTTATAATTGGGATTATTTTAAGCGCAACCTCTTTTGCCGGTAACAGTGTATAAAAACATTTTGAAATGTACATGAATAATTGAGGTGCAGCTTGATCATATATAAGAGGAGTAAAATAGTTCCAGCTATTTTTGATATTTAGAGCAAGTGCACATTCATCATTCCAAAAAGGTCTGTTATATGAAAAGAATAAAAGTCTTAAAATAATACCTACAGCAATGCATACAAAAATAGAAATTTTGTATGTGTAAAAATCCAGTATCTTTAAATTTTCCTTTTTCATTTTATTCCTCAAATATGTTGAGTGTTTATATTAATTAAAAAGGCCCAATTTATATTGGGCCTTTTTAATGGAGCGGGAGACGAGGCTCGAACTCGCGACATCCTCCTTGGCAAGGAGGCATTCTACCACTGAATTACCCCCGCATCGGGTACTTTTTCAGTATTACATAAACAAAAAATTTTTGCAAGCTTTTTTATTCTTTTAATAAAAATTTCTTTTATTTTTGTTGGTAATCGTACTTATAAAACAGCTTCTTCCTTTGTTTCCGGCTGCTTTTCTTCTTTGTCATTAGCATCCATAGAGCGTATATCTATTTTAATTCTGTCACCAAACTGTTTTTTTAAGCTATTTACAAGTTCATTTGAGCTTTCTACCCAAAATACTGAGGCTGCCAAAATTTTTACATTGTCATCATAATCTTTTAACTTGAATGTTACAGGGTCAGAGCCTGAATGGTGACATAAAATATTTTTCAAAAGCATTAATTCTTCATATTTTAAATCATCAAGCAGTGTTATTGTGAATATGTTTGAATTATCAACGGTTTTAACGTTATCAACAATAATAGATGGCGGTTCATCATCAGATCTTCTGTTCACTTTTCCTGAAATGATTACGCGCTGTTCGCTTTGAAGATAATCCCCGTATTCAGCTATTTTACCGTTAAACGCAATAACTTCAATTTTCCCTGACAAATCTTCAACTGTTAAAAATCTAATAAATTTTGTCGGATCTTTTTTGGTCGGGATTTGTCTCATAGTTGTTACAAGTCCGCAGATTGTAACGATTTTGTCATTCGGTAAACTTGGAATTTCTGATATTTTATGAGTCATAAGAAATGGTAATTTATCCCTAATTGTTGATAGAGGGTGACTTGTTACATAAAAGCCCAAAAATTCTTTTTCAAAATTCTGTAATGTTCTTGCATCATATTCTTCATCAGAACCTGCTAGTTGGAATTTCGCATCGTCAACTGCAGTGGAATCCCCAAGCATATCAAATAAGCTGCCTTGTCCTGATTCTTTTGCTTTTGATTCTTTTGAAGCGGTAGCTGTCAAATATTCTATATTATCCATCAATTGTTTTCTGCTTTTTTCAATTGATGCAAATGCTCCTGCTTTGATTAAGCCTTCAAGAGTTTTTTTATTTGAACATTTTGTGTCTAAACGTTTTATATAATCGTATATTGATTTATATTCTCCGTTTTCTTCTCTTTCTTTTATAATTTCTTCAATAACGCCTTCTCCGACTTGTTTGATTGATGCAAGTCCAAATCTGATGTTATGTCCGTCAGGTGCATATTCAAGATAGGATTTGTTAATATCAGGCGGTAATACTTTTATTCCATATTTTAGAGCTTCTTCAATGTAACTTTGAGTTTTATCCTGATCTCCGGCAACACTTGATAATAGAGAGGATAAGTATTCTACAGGATAATGACATTTTAAATAAGCTGTTTGATATGCAACGAATGCGTAAGCTGATGAGTGAGCTCTGTTAAAGCAATAAGCTGCAAAGTTTTGAATCTGTTCAAAAAGTTTTGTTGCATCTTCTGCTTTCATGCCATATTTTGCAGAACCTTCAATTAATTTATCTTTTTGGGCAGCCATCGCAACAGGATCTTTGTGGCCCATCATACGGCGAACTTGGTCTGCTTGTCCAAGAGAGTAATCTGCCATGACCTGGAAGATTTGCATAATTTGCTCTTGGTAAACCATAGTCCCGTATGTATCTTTTAAGATTGGCTCTAATCTCGGGTGGGCATAAGTGATTGCCTGACGACCATGTTTTCTTTCCACGAAGTCGTCAACCATGCCGGAGCCTAACGGACCTGGTCTAAATAGCGCCACTAAAGCGCCTAAATCTTCAAAAACGTCGGGCTTTAATTTTTTTACCAAATTTGTCATACCAGATGATTCAAGTTGGAATACTCCGACGGTTTCGCCGCGGACAAGCATGTCATAAGTCGGTTTGTCATCCAGAGGAATATGGTTTATATCAACATCAATTCCTTGACATTTTTTTACAAGTTTTACGGTTTTATGGATCATTGTAAGGTTACGCAGACCTAAAAAGTCCATTTTTAGAAGCTTCATTTTCTCTAAAATTTCTCTGTGGTACTGCGTGATAATAATACCGTCTTTTGAAGGCTGAACAGGAACAATTTGATCAAGTGGTTTGTATGAAATGATTACACCTGCTGCGTGCATACCAATTCCACATTTGATTCCTTCAACATTTTTTGCTGTATCAATTACTCGTTTTATTTCAGGATCTGTATCATATAGATTTTTAAGTTCAGAGCCCTCAATCATTGAGCCTTCAATTGTGTCTTCGATTAATGAAGCTGTTTTATTGCTTTTGGCATATTCCATTCCAAATACTCTGGCAACACTTTTAAAAGCGTTACGGGCCGCAAGGGTATTGAATGTAATAATCTGACAAACTTTATCTTCCCCGTATTTTTTTACAACGTAGTCAATAACTTCGCCGCGTTTTTCAATACAGAAGTCGGTATCAATATCAGGCATGCTGAAACGTTCAGGGTTCAAAAATCTTTCGAACAATAGATGGTGTCTGATTGGATCAAGATCTGTAATATCAAGAGCGTATGCAACGACTGAACCTGCAGCTGACCCTCTGCCCGGACCTACTGGAATATCATGTGTTTTGGCAAAGTGTATGAAATCCCAAGTGATTAAGAAGTATGCGGAAAATCCCATTTTCTCAATAATTCCGAGTTCATATTTTACACGCTCTTTTAATTCTGGAGTTATTTCTTCTTCTTTGTATTTCTTTTTAAGCCCCTGCATTACAAGTTCTTCTAAGTATGAATCTGTTGTATGGTTAGGAGGAACAGGAAAATCAGGTAATGGAGCTTCCCATTTTATTGTTACATGACATTGTTCTGCAATATCAACTGTATTTTTTATGCATTCATCAAAAGTTTCAGCATCCATCCATTTGAATGCGTCTCGCATTTCAGAAACTGTTTTTACATAGAATTCGTTATTAGGAAAATGGAAACGGTTCTCTTCATCTTTCATTGATTGAGTTTGCATACAAAGTAATGTGTCATGCCAGTCAGCATCTTCTTTGCGCAGATAGTGAGAATCGTTTGTGATAATCATTTTTATCCCGAGTTCTTTTGCAATCTTTATTAAATCAGGATTAGTTCTTTTTTGATCATCAAGCCCGTGATCTTGAAGTTCTATATAATAGTCGTCACCAAATAAATCTTTATAACGTTTTGCAACTGCTTTCGCTTCTTCGTAATCTCCTTTAAGTAGGTTTTGTAAAACTTCACCGCCTAAACAAGCAGAACAGCAAATTATTCCTCCATGGTGTTCTTTTAATAATTCAAAATTGATACGAGGCTTCATATAAAACCCTTTGCAAGCAGCATCTGATGCGAGTTTTACAAGGTTCATATAGCCTTCATTATTTTTTGCCAAAAGGATTAAGTGATATCTAGGGTTGTTATTCGGGTCTCTTTCAGTAATATCGCCGTTATGGACATAAAACTCACAGCCTATAATTGGTTTGATTCCAGCTTCTTTAGCTTCCAGATATAAATCTAATGCACCATACATAACACCATGATCTGTAATGGCAACAGCAGG
>CALVGY010000087.1 GCA_944327215.1 Candidatus Gastranaerophilales bacterium
AGGTAGATGCACCAAGAGAATTTGTTCTAAAAGTTATTGAAACAATATGCGGCGGCGGCTTCTACCACGAAGAAGGCGCAAGAAAAAGCTTTAATATTTAATTATTATTTTGACAAAAGTGGGAAAATAATAACACACAAAAAAGCTGCAACTAAAAGAATAACTAAAATTCCTTTTATTGAAACAGCTCCTGGAGTCGTGAGCTGTTCCCAAATTGGGGCTATTTTATCTCCACTTTCACGTTCATTCTTTAAATAATCAATTTCTTTAGATATTCTCGGAAATTTATTATTAAAAATATATCTGAATCTTTTGAAAAATCGCATATAATTAGCCCTAATCTTCAATAGATATTTTAGAAGATACTTCTGCAACTATACGCTGAATATCTGCACCGCCAATTGCCACTTCCAAGATTAAAGGGCTGTGAATTAATACAGTCTCAGAATATTCCATTGAATCAACATTAATTACATTGAATTCAATAAAATCTTCACCGGCATAAATTAATTTGCCATATTCACCACCGGTTGCCCACTTGATGAACATATATTGATTTTCGTATTCTTTCAGCTTTTCGACTAATCTCATCCTACATCCCCATAAATATATTACACATATATATTTTAGTCATTTATTTCAAGAAGTCAAGAATAAAAACAAACAAAAAAAGAAGCTGCACTACCTTGTACAGCTTTTGAACAATAATCTTGGGAGGAGATTTGGGGATAGTTGTACATGCATGATAATGCAAGCATGCTTTTTTTGTTACACATGTAATCAAAAAGTTAATAAAAATTTACAATTCCTTGATTTTATATTATAATAGTGGTTGGAGAATAAGCATGAAAATACTTGTAATAAACGGCGTAAATATGAATATGCTTGGTTCACGAGAACCTGAAAAGTACGGTCAAATAACTTTGAAAGATTTGGAAAAAGACTTATATGCTTTTTCATTTGAACTGGGTGTTGAATTAGAAACTTTTCAAAGCAATATGGAGGGAGAAATTGTTGAAAAAATTCACTCTGCACTAAATTGTTTTGACGGAATTGTTATCAATGCCGGAGCCTACACACATACAAGTATTGCAATCCGAGATGCCATAAGTGCAGTTAATATCCCAACAGTAGAAGTCCATATGACAAATATCTACAAAAGAGAAGAATTTAGACATCACTCTTACCTTGCTCCGGTCTGCATCGGGCAAATTTCAGGATTTGGAGAAAACAGTTATAAATTGGGGCTGAAAGCGGTTGTCGATTTTTTATCAAAAGACAACAAAAATGTATTTTAGATAATGATTTTTAAAGACTTACATCAAGCTTTTGTTTTAGAATTCCTTATTTTTGGAATTCATCAACAAAAGCTTTACTAACAGCAAGTGCTTTTAGTTCCGGATTTTGAATACCTGCATCTGCATATTTTTTTTCAGCAAGTTCAGCAATTTCAAGTGCTTTTGCAGCTAATTCAGGATTAGAAGCAAAAACTTTGATGTCATTTTCAAGGTTATCTACCTTGACAGTTGAACGATCTGCAGGGTTTTCAGGAATTTCGTTAATTTCTTTTGTCTTCACTTCTGCAGCAGGCTGTTGAGTAGTGTCTTGAACAGCTTCTGGTTTAACTTGTTCTGTTTTAGAAACTGTTGTCTGTTGTGGGATTTGTGATCCTTGCGGGTTTTTAGGAATTTCGTTCATAGTCACATCCTCTTTTCTTTCGGGGTTACAGCTGTTCGCCGTAACGATTATATAATCTATCTTATATTCTCGTTTTATGCTTTAAAACACAAGCAGATTTTTTTTTGCTAGTTTGTAAAAAAAAAATTACAAAAATTAATATATAATCTTTATTCACAAACTTTTTATGCTATATTATGTAATATAGTGGACATTGTACAAATATATAAATATTATATAAAGTATACAATATTAAGGGAAGTAATGCAACAATGAATTTTACTAATTTATTTAGTAACATAAATCCGAAAGAAGTTCTTCAAAATTTGCCTGATGCAGTATTGGTGGTGGATTTTGACGGAAGAATAGTTTGGGTGAACCATAAAGCTGCAGTCATTTTTGAAAGCAATGCAGGAGATTTAAAAGGTTTAAGCTTTGACGAATTAGTTGCAAACGGAATGGAAATGGCTGAAAAGTCATATAACAAGCGAAATGCTGTTGTAACCGGAGCATTCACGATTGAAGGAAAAGAATTCTTCATTGAAATGAATACTAAAAAATATGTTGACCAATACTTTATTACTGTCAGAGATGTTACCGCAATGACTAATGTCCTTGCAATTGCTGAAAGAACAGGACGTTTGAACAAAGAAAAAAATCTTATGCTTGTAAGATTGTCAAATGAGATAAAATCTCCTATTCAATCTATAATTGGGTTTTCTCAAGCATTATTAGACGGATTGGGCGGAGAAATCACTGACAAACAAAACAAATATGTAAAAATTATTAATAAAAATTCTACTGAATTACTATATTTTATGGATAAATTCTTAGAATTTTCACAAGCTGAATCATCTCTATTCACTTGTGATATACAACCTTTTGACATTACAAATACTATTCAGTCTGTTGTTAGAAATAATGATAACGTTTTAAATGCTAAAAATTTAATTGTTAATTATGATTTTGATGAACTTTTGAAAAAAACTATTTACAACGACGAAAATGACATAAAAATAATCCTGCAAAATGTATTGGAAACATCAATCAAACTTACTGATGCGGGCTCAATTTCAATAAAAGTTGACTATCCTGAACCGGAAATTATTGAAAAAAGCGGTGTTAAACATATCAAAAATGCTATTGCAACATCATATATCAGAATTACGATTGCCGATACAGGAGTAGGGCTTGCTGAAACTGAACTTGATGGGATATTTGAACCTTACACACAACTTGATAAAGTTCATAAAAAAACAATTGTTCGCTCGTTAACACTTGGTACAGCATATACCATGGTTAAGAGAATGGGTGGTGCTATTTGGATGAAATCAGAAGTCATGAAAGGTTCTACATTCTATATAATACTGCCTGTAGAAAAACCAGCTAATTAATCTGTAATGGGGATAAAATGAGTAATGTTATTTTAAAAAACGTAACCAAAATTTATGATAAAAAAAAGGTTATAGACAATATCGATTTGACTATTAATGACAAGGAATTCATTGTCCTTGTAGGGGCTTCAGGATGCGGAAAATCTACATTATTAAGAATGATTGCCGGACTTGAAGAAATTACTGATGGTGAAATATATATAGGTGATAAAAAAGTTAATGACGTTCAACCTAAAGATCGTGATATAGCTTTTGTTTTCCAAAGTTATGCGCTATATCCTCATATGACAGTAAGAGAAAATATTGCATTTGGCTTAAAAATGAGAAAAGTGGATAAGGCTGAAATTGATAAAAAAGTCGCAGAAGCTGCTAAAATCCTTGATTTAGGAGAATATTTAGACAGAAAGCCAAAACAACTATCTGGCGGTCAGCGTCAAAGAGTTGCACTAGGACGTGCAATTGTAAGAAATCCAAAAGTATTTTTAATGGATGAACCTCTCTCAAACCTTGATGCAAAATTGCGCGTACAGATGCGTTCAGAAATAAAAAAACTTCATGAAAAATTACAAACAACATTCATTTATGTAACTCACGATCAAACAGAAGCTTTAACAATGGGAGATAGAATTGTTGTTTTAGACAAAGGAGTAATTCAACAAGTAGCAAGCCCTGAAAAGATTTACAACAATCCGGCAAATACATTTGTTGCAGGTTTTATCGGTTCCCCTCAAATGAATTTTATAAATTCCGAAGATTTTCCATACAAAACAAAAGACAATGTAATAATAGGAATTCGTCCGGAAAAAATGTTTAATCCCGAAGGGAACATAAAACTCAACGTAAACGTTGATATTACAGAGCTTTTAGGAAGTGAAAAAATCGCATATTTTAACATTGGTGACAAAAAATGTTCTGCAAAATTGCCTGCAGACTTTAATGTTGGGAAAAATCTTGAACTTAGTATAGATCCAAATGATTTATACTTCTTTGACAAAACAAGCGGAGTAAGAATTTAAAAAGACCTTTTAAACTTACTTTTCGCAATCATCTTCCACCCAAATTATTGTAATATTAACAGGTTTGGCAAAAGGATTTGACATACTAACCGAACAAAATGGATTCTGAGCAATAGAATCGTAAACTTTTATTTTTTCATATAATTTTTTTGTATAATCTAACAAATTCATAATTCAATTACCTATGTCTACATAAACTATTATCAAATTTTTTATGCATCTTATAATCCCAATAAAGTAGTATATTTGTCATGCTTTATTACCTTGCAAGCTAATACACCTAAACTACACGTAAGTTTAAAATATTTACGGAGGGAAATGAATATGACAGAAAAAAAACTCAAAGGCACAAAAACAGAACAAAACCTTATTAACGCATTTGCAGGAGAATCACAAGCAAGAAACAGATATACATATTTTGCACAAAAAGCAAAAGAAGAAGGCTATGAGCAAATAGCAGAAATATTTTGTATGACAGCAGACAATGAAAAAGAACACGCAAAATTATTTTATGAACATATAGGAAACACAATAGGTCATGTAAATGCCAAATATCCTTTTGAAATGGGCACAACTGAAGAGAACCTTAAAAGTGCAGCAGCAGGTGAAAATGAAGAATGGACAACATTGTACGCAAACAGTGAAAAAATTGCTAAAGAAGAAGGATTTGATGAGATTGCAAATACTTTTCATTTCGTAATAGAAGCGGAAAAACATCACGAACAAAGATATTTAAAGCTTTTAGAAAATGTTAAAAATTCAACCGTATTTACCAAAGACAAAGAAGTTTTTTGGTTCTGCCGAGAATGCGGTTACGTACACAAAGGCAAATCTGCGCCTAAAAAATGTCCAAATTGCCACCACGAACAAGGATATTTCCAAGTATTATGCGAGAATTATTAAAACTAAGGTATGTTCAATGTAACAACAAATGAATTATTTGATATTTAATTGTAACATTTTGCCAAAATCCTTTTATTTTAGCAATATTAATCGTATAATTTTAACTGGGTATGGGCAGGAATTTAAAAATTTTAATCACTATATTTTCAATAACAATGCTTTACGGGGCTTACTACTGGGGAATTCCTGCATTAATTAACCTGCCTGAAAAAGCGAATTATATTGAACAAACCGTATTAAAAGAATCAGGATATAAAATATCACTTGAAAATCCTAAACTTAAAATGGGTTTTATCCCTTCTGTATGGGTAAAAGCTGACAATTTTGCGATATTAAATAACGATAATACAAAAGCTCTTGATGTAGACAATCCTGTCATTTGTATTAAACTTTTACCTCTGATTTTCCAAAAAATCAGCATAAAACACTTTTCTGCAGATAATATTGATACCCATTTAGTATTCACAAAAGATTTTCAATTAAAACTTGGGCAATATAACATTGACAAAGAGATAAACTCACCATTTAAACTAAACCACATTTCCCTAAATTTAAACGGGTACAATGTATATTTAAATGATCAAGCACAATCTAAAAAACTAGTATTAAACGGAGATTATCTTGTCATAAAAGATTATACAGATTCAAAACATATTGACCTATCTACAAGCGCAAAACTTCTTATAGAAGACAAAATCTCGTATATAAAATCTGACCTTGATTTAAAACTTCCTATCAATCATATCTCCGATGACCAGTTGGGAGTGTCCGGACATATAGTAAATCTTAATTTGGCAGATTTTTCAGCTTATGCAAAAGCTTTTTCTAAAAATAAAATTAACTCTCTTTCCGGTCTGATAAATTTCACTGCAGA
>CALVGY010000088.1 GCA_944327215.1 Candidatus Gastranaerophilales bacterium
ATGTTCAAGAAAGAGTATTAGACAGTAATGATTTGGAAAGAGAAAGAGGAATAACAATACTTTCAAAAAATATTTCAATTAATTACAAAAATACAAAAATCAATGTTGTAGATACCCCGGGACACGCAGATTTTGGTGGGGAAGTTGAACGAGTTTTGGGTATGGTAGATGGTGCATTATTAATTGTTGATGCTGCAGAAGGGCCAATGCCCCAAACAAGGTTTGTGTTATCAAAGGCTTTGGAATTAGGTTTAAAAATTATTGTTGTAATTAACAAAATCGACAAACCGGCTGCAGAACCATTAACAGCATTAGACAAAGTATTTGATTTATTTACAGAATTAACTGACAGAGAAGATTTAATCGACTTTCCTTTCATATTTGCAAGCAGCTTAAACGGTTTTGCAATTAAAGATCTTGACGATGAAAGAAAAGATATGATACCTTTACTTGATTGTATTTTAGAAAATATAAAACCACCTAAAGGTGATCCTGAAAAACCATTCCAATTCCGAGCAACTACATTAGATTACAATGATTACGTAGGAAGAATTGTAATAGGTAGAATTGAAAACGGAAAATTAAAATCTCAAGAACAAGTTTGTGTTGTTCACGCAGATGGAAGCCATGAAAAAGGTAAAATCACAAAATTATTCGGGTTCCATGATTTAGGACGTATGGAAATTGAAGAAGCATTTGCAGGTGATATCGTAGGTATTGCAGGTTTTGCAGATATACAAATAGGTGAAAGTATTTGCTCTTTGGCAGACCCACAACCTTTACCTTTAATCAAAGTTGATGAACCTACATTACAAATGAATTTTTCAGTAAATGACAGCCCGTTTGCCGGTACTGAAGGTAAATTTGTTACATCAAGACAATTAAGAAAAAGATTGTACGATGAATTAGAAAAGAATGTAAGCTTACGTGTCGAAGATACAGATTCTACAGATGTATTCAAAGTATCAGGCAGAGGCGAATTACATTTAGGAATTTTAATTGAAACTATGCGCCGTGAAGGTTATGAATTCCAAGTTTCAAAACCTGAAGTTATCTATAAAACTATTGATGGCGTAAAATGTGAACCGTTTGAAAACTTAATTGTAGATGTTCCTGAAGGATATGCAGGAAGCTGTATCGACAGACTTTCAGGCAGAAAAGCTGAAATGCAAGAAATGAACAATAACAAAGGCAGAACCGTTATGAAATTTCACATTCCGGCAAGAGGTCTAATAGGTTTTAGAAGTGAATTTATCAGAATGACACGCGGCGAAGGTATCATGTATCATACATTCTTGGATTACAGACCATACGCAGGAGATATTCCTCGTCAAAGAAATGGTTCAATCATAGCACACGAACAAGGCGAAGCTATACCATACGCTTTGGCTCAATACGAAGATCGAGGAGTATTTTTTGTAACTCCAAAAACAAAAGTTTATCGTGGAATGATTATCGGGGAATGTAATAAACCTCAAGATATCGTAGTTAATATTTGCAAAACTAAAAAATTAACCAATATGAGAAGTGCAACAGCTGATGTCATGGTAACTTTACAAGCTCATAAAGAAATGTCACTGGAAGAATGTATGGAATACATCGGAGATGATGAACTTGTTGAAATTACACCTGAAAATGTAAGAATTAGAAAAGCTGATTTAACAAGAAAAATTTATAATTAATTTTATTAATATATAACATTTTTACTTGCTTGTAACTTGCTATAGTGATATAATCTCATATATGAGTAAGGTGAGCTTGACAACCCAAAATCGGTTAATTATTTCAGGACTTATATTAAGTACTATTTTAATTGTTGCAATCGCAATTTTTGCGATCTTTAACATTCAAAAAAAACTTAATGAAGGCTATCAAAATTTTGGTAAAATTGTTTCGAAAGTCTTAGCGATTGAATGTAGTGAACTTGCATTAGATACAAATAAGCAAGAGCTTTATTCAACCCTAAAATCGCATGCAGACACAATGGTCGAAACTCATAGCGATATTGTATTCATAGAATTCCGCGATGCACATGGAAAATTAATATACAAAACTGATAATAAACCAAAAGATTTTCAAAAAACTCCAAATATAATTGTCAGCTCTCCAATGATCAGTAAGGACAATAAAAACTCAGGTTCAGTTACAGTTGGACTTTCTGGCAGCATTATCAACCAAATATCTTCTACAACAAGAGCTTCATTATTATTTGTTTTCACTGTTGCATGGCTTGTATTTGCTTTTGTTATTTTAATTAACACATATCTTATTACAAGAGAATTAAGAATTCTGCAAAAAGGCGTTCAAAAAATATCAAAAGGTGAATTTGGATACAAAATACGTGAACAAGAAGTAAGCTCTGAAGTCAAAGAATTATTTAATGCATTTAATAACATGTCTAACAGACTTCATTTATATGAAGAACAAAATATTGAACAACTTACTTTAGAAAAAAATAAATTGGAAGCAATTTTAATGAGTATTGCGAACGGCGTTGTCGTATGTGATAACAATGACAATGTAGTTCTTATAAACAATCACGCAAGAAAACTTCTTGAACTGGATGAAAATCAAATGCTCAATAACAAAATCCAACAGTACATAGATACTGAAGGTAATTATTGTTTCAGAGACAAAATTGAAGAATTTAAAGATACTCCTATTGAAGAAATGGAAAATAAACCTCTTGAATTTAACATTCAAGTTGATAAAAGAGTTATCAAATCAATTATTTCTCCAATGTTTACAACAAGAAACAAAGACTATGTCGGATATATTATTGTTCTAATCGATATGACGAAAGAAGCAGAAATGGATGCAATGAGATCAACATTTATTTCAAATGTATCTCATGAACTTAGAACACCTGTTACTGTTTTAAGGAGCTATATCGACACATTGTATAACTATGGCAATGAATTTGACTATGACACACAAAAAGAATTTATTGGAACAATAAATCAAGAAATTATAAGATTAAACAGAATGGTAAATGACATACTTGATTTTTCAAGAATGGAAGCAAATGCTCAAATGGAAAAATCCCTAAACAGCATATACGAAGTTGTTGATGATTGTGTAAATCAAGTTCAACCACTTACAAAAGAACATAACTTGAAAATAACAGTTGATAAACAAGATGGAATTCCTGAATTTTTATTCAATTTTGACGGAATAGAGAGAGCTTTGACAAATCTTTTATCAAATGCTATCAAATATTCACCGGGAAACGGAGAAATACATGTAAGCCTCAAATCACTAAATGATAACGTTGAAATCACAGTTTCTGACCAAGGCTGTGGAATTGCTCCGGAACACCAAAAAAAGATTTTTGACAGATTTTATAGAGTTGAAAATAATATCCATACGATTAAAGGCACAGGTCTTGGTCTTCACTTAGTCAAACAAACAATTGAAAAATACCATAACGGAAAAGTTTTTGTTCACTCTGAAGTTAATAAAGGTTCAACATTTGGTTTTACTTTACCAATAAAAGTAACAGATAATATTAATAAAGCTCTTGTATAAAAGGGGGAATTGAATGGGTTTATCAAAAATTTGGGACTTGTTTTGCAAATTATGCTTAATTATTCTAATCCTAATGATATTTAATTCAATTCTCGGCGATATTCTATTCAGAATAAAATATTCATATCCCAAACTATCATCAACCTCAACTCAAACAATTAACACAAAAGATGCCCCTATCCAAAAAGATTTAAAACAAGAAAAATATATAAAAGCGTATGGCGAAAAAAATATTTATGCGCTTAAGCTTCAATCAGAATACTCAATATCAGGTTTAGTAGTTTCTAAAAACACGAATTTTTGGCTAAGAGATGTTATGAGAAATAACTTTGATGACATATGCCTTATGGATATTGGAATTGTATGGGGAGATTTAGCTCAAAATAAAAACAGATTACATAAATATTGGAAATTCAAATCTCACAAAACACTTGGGCAAAGCAGAAGGCTTGAATGGCGTTCAAAAGTTCCATATGAAGAAATGTATTGGGATTTAAGTTTCATTAATTCACATATTTCACATACACACCTTATACCAGCAAATCCAAATGTAATGGGTGGACTTTTACAAATAAAAAAGAATGATATCGTTAAGCTAGACGGATATCTTGTTGATATATACACAGATAAGAGTGAAACTGTAGCACTTACAAGCATGAGCAGATATGACACAGATACCTCAAGCAGAGGATATGGTGCTTGCGAAGATATGTATGTAAAACAAGTCCAAATTGGGGATAAAATTTATAAATAAGAATTAAAACATACATACAAATTTTACATATTCATCATAAAAATCATACATATTCTTTATTTTCTTATCCAAGGAAGTATCAGTCCAAATACCAGCATAATTAGGACAAGGCGCAAGAATTTCTTTATAATATACATTTTCATCAGATATAATATTTTGAAAATCTACATTACTCTTGATATTTACAACTAAATATTTAAAATCATTATTGCAATAATGTTGTAAAAATGAATATATTTCACGATAAAGAGCTTTATCATAAGATTCATCAAAAATTGCAGATATAAAAATAAGATTTTTCAAAACAGAAGTCTTAGTCCTAAAATTATTTATTCTTGCACTATAACGCTTTATAAACTTATCCTTTTCTATATTTTTATCATGATAGTATTTTATTGAATATTTTGTATTCACCCAAATATTTAACTTATCATCAAATACCAAATCATTAAAATAATCGTTAAAATCACTTTGCAAAATTTCTTTAACAGAAACTAAAGGCATAGCACACAAATCGAAAGGGTAACTTAATTCCCCATCAGCTTTTTTAGCCTTAATACCAAATTTAGTCAATTTCGTTCTAGGGAAACAGTTTACACCTAAAGTAATATACTTGTCTTTTGTTCCCTTAAAACAATAAGACATATTTAAAGAACCAATAATAAAAGAAAATCTTCTACCTACTTTCTTAAACTCCATAAAAGTCCTTTATAAATTAATTAAACAATGCATTTATCTTATCAAGAATATCTTGAGGATCGATTTCATTTGTTATTTTATTTATATCCTGAGCAATTTGATACAACTTTGCAGCTTCAATTTTATCACCAGTAATTGCAATCGCACGAGCTAGATTAAAATGAGCGAGAGCATAATTTGGGTTACATTCAACAGATTTTTTGAATAAATCTATAGCTTTTCTTACTCTGCCTAAATCATCCAGATATATAACACCTAAATTGTTATATGCAATATCATAATTTTTATCAAATTCAATTGCTAATTCATATTCTTTTATAGCTTCCTCAATATCACCTTTACCCCAGTATAAAAAGCCTAAATTACAATGAATTTTTGCATTTTGTGGGTCTAAATCAAGCGCATTTCGATAAACTTGAAGAGCATTTTCTACATCTTCTTTATCATAAAAAGCACTACCTAAATTAACATAAATATCAATATCTTTAGGTGTCAAAAGATAAGCACTCTGATATGAACTGATAGCAGCATTCAAATCCTGTTTGGATTCTTGGAAAACAAAGCCCAAAGTTTGATTAATAATACTTGTCCACTGTTTTTTAGGATTCAAAGTGACAGCAGTCTGAAAATGAGAAATAGCATTATCAATATCGCCTTTTACATATAAAATATTTGCCAAATTTGAATGAACATCAGGCATATTTGGCATAATTTTAATTAATTTTTCATAAATTTCAACAGCACTGTCATAATCACCTTGTTCTTCATAAGCCTGACACAAATGTTTATAAGCAGTAATATTAAGACTATCTAGCCAAATTGCCATTTTATATTCAGTAATAGCATCATCAAATTGACCAAGAG
>CALVGY010000089.1 GCA_944327215.1 Candidatus Gastranaerophilales bacterium
TCTTTTTTATGTTTTACATCATCTTTTATTACAATTAGGTTATTTATAACCCCCCCCCCCCCAGTCGGAAGAACAACGTCATTCAAGCCTGTTGCTATACTAATAATTTTACCTGCGCCCAAAATAACTTCGTCGCCTTTGTAATAAAATTTGTAATCGTCTTTTCTGTCTGAACGGATTGTTACTTTTTCCATTTTCAGTTTCTCCTTTTTATTTCATTCTTTTTCCTGTTTTATCAAAAAATATGCCGTTTTCCATTACTTCTTCGTAAATTTCTTCATCTTTTTTGAAGCTTTCTTCAGTATAAGGATAAAAATCTATGCATACGTCCATATTAGTTTCAATTTTTCCGATAATTGGCCAAATCTGTTCTCGCTTCGCTTTATCTTCAATATCAAACAGACCTGCAATTTCAATATCTTCATCTTCATGCATTTTTCCGTCTGTATGAATGCCAAAAACATACATACCTTTAAAATCGTTAAATACACGATTAAATGCTGCTGATAGTTTTGCAATTACTTCATCAACCGAATTTGCCATATAATTATCCTATATTATTTATAACATTATTTCTATCAACACTGATTTGTTCTGATGTTTCAAGATTTTTTACAGAAACTTTGCCTGCTTGAATTTCGTCATCTCCAAGAATTAATGCATATTTAGCAACTTTAGACGCTTTTTCAAGTTGTTTGGTAAATTTCTTATTTGCAAGGTCAAATTCAACTTTAGCTCCTTTAGCTCTTAACTCTTGAGCAAGTTCAAAAGCATCGGCAGGAGAATTGCAAACTATGTATGCATCTAATTTTTCAGGTTCAACGTCCGGCAATAAAGAATTTAATCTTTCCATTCCCATTGCCCATCCGACAGCAGGTGTATCTTCACCGCCAAGATTTCTGACTAAACTGTCATATCTGCCGCCGCCGCATACAGCATTTTGTGAACCCAAGTTGTTTGACTTAATTTCAAAAACAGTTCTGTTATAATAGTCCAAACCTCTTACCAGAAGTTTATTTTCAACGTATGGAACATGCAATTTGTCTAAATATGATTTCAAATCACTGTAATGTTTTGCACATTCTTCGCAAATAAAATCTGACTGGATAACTTTTTGTATTTCTGGTTTTGCAAAAATTTCTTTGCAAGTTTCAACTTTGCAATCAAGAAGTCTTAAAGGATTTTTTTCATAACGATTTTGGCAGTCTTCACAAAGGTTGTCAAATTCAGGTTTTAAAACTTCTTTAATTTTTCTTTTATATTCTTCGCGGCATTTTGGACATCCAAGAGAATTGATCTCAACTTCCAAATCATTTAATCCGAGAGATTTTAAATAATCAACGGCAAGAAGAATAACTTCAGCATCTGCTGTAGGTTCTTTAATTCCAAACATTTCAACGCCGACTTGATGGAATTGTCTTTGTCTTCCTGCTTGTGGACGTTCATATCTAAACATTGGTCCTTTATACCATAGTTTTACCGGTGCAGAAAGTCGTGCCATACCGTTTTCAATAAATGAGCGAACTACACCTGCAGTATTTTCAGGTCTTAGTGTAATTGATCTGTCGCTTTTTTCAAAGGTGTACATTTCTTTGTTAACAATATCTGTTGTATCACCTACTCCGCGTGCAAAAAGTTCTGTTGCTTCCAAAATCGGAGTTCTTATTTCTTTGTATCCGTATTTTGTGAAGATTTCAAGCGCATTTTGTTCTAATTTGTGCCATTGCCCTACTTCTTGGGGTAAAATATCTTTTGTTCCTTTAAGTACTTTAATTATCTTAGCCATAAAGTTATTATATAAATTTGAGACTCAATTGTCAAATAAAAAAAACAGAAGCTAAGGGTGTGTTTTTGTTATTTTGCTTCTGTTTTCATAAATTAGTGATTAATTATTTTAAATACTGTTTATAAAAAGCTTCGATTTTGTCAAAAGGAATTTTTTCCATATTGTCATACAAGTCAACGTGGTTTGCGTCTTTGACAATTAGCAGTTCTTTATTGTCGCCTTTAAGCTTTTTAAACGCATCTTCTCCAAAATATCTGCTGTGAGCTTTTTCTCCGTGAATAATTAATACTGCGTTTTTAATTTCGTCGCTATAAGATAATATTGGCATATTAATTAATGATAGAGATGATGTCATATTCCAATTCCCGTTTGAATTGATTGAACGTTTGTGAAATCCTCTTGGAGTTTTGTAGTATCCGTAGTAATCTTTAACAAATTGAGGTTCATCTCCTGTCAATTTTTCAGGAAGTCCTAAAGCTTTTGCATATGTGCCGTTTTTAAAATCTTCTGTACGTTGTTTATTTAGAGTTTCTTTTAATTGGTATCTTGCATTTTCGTCCATTGAATCAAAATATCCTTTTGCAGAAACTCTTGTCATATCATACATTGTGGATGCAACAGTTGCTTTAATTCTTGTGTCCATTGCTGCTGCATTTAGCCCAAAACCTCCAAAACCGCAGATACCAAGAATTCCTATTCTTTCAGGATCAACATTTTTTTGATTGCTTAAAAAGTCTACTGCTGCAGAAAAATCTTCTGTGTTAATGTCAGGTGAGGCCACATTTCTAGGTTCGCCTGAGCTTTCTCCTGTAAATGAAGGGTCAAAGGCAAGGGTTACGAACCCCCGTTCTGCAAGCGTTTGGGCATACAGCCCAGAAGCCTGCTCTTTAACAGCTCCAAATGGTCCGCTTATTGCAATTGCTGCCATTTTATCTTCTTTTTTTTCTTTTGGAGTATATAAATCTCCGACAAGTGTTATTCCATATCTGTTTTTGAAGGTAACTTTTTGAACATCAACTTTTTCACTCTTTTTGAATGTTTTGTCCCAAGTTGCATCTTCATTATTTTTGGCGAAACTCATATTAATACCTCCGATAATTAGCATAAGTGTAAATAAACAAATAAAAAAATTTTTTACCATTTTAACCTCGAATTTTTCTTGTAAAAATTTTCTTTATTTTTATTATTTACGATTTTTCAAAAATAGCAAATACTTATATTAAATATCTAAAAATACCTGATGAGCATAATTAAAAAGTCGTTTAAGATATTTTAATTATATCTGATTAAATAATTTCACCTTTGTATGCGCAGGGAATATTTTCTTCTTTTAAGTAATTCATTCCCCATTTATTAAGTTCAATTATTGCAGGGATAAGAGTTTCTCCTCTTTTTGTAAGAGAATATTCTGTTTTTGGTGGAACTACAGGATATAATTTCCTTTTGATTATCCCATCTGCTTCAAGTTCTTTTAGTTGCTGTATAAGCATTTTAGGTGTTGCATGCGATATTAGTTTTTGCAATTCGTTGTATCTTAATGTTTTGTTGATAAGATGCCCGATTATAACACCTTTATATTTCCCGCCGATAATCCTCATTGTTGCTTCAAGCGGGCATTGAACTTCTTCGTTTTTTTGTTTAACCATTTTATAAAACCTTTGAAAACGTAATACTTACTTTTTAGTAAGTATTATACAAAAAAGTACATTCTTGTCAAAAAGATAACAATTATATAAAATTATAAAACAAAAAGGAGAAATATAATATGAAAATTACTCAGGTAAGAAATGCAACAATTATAGTGGATTACAATGACGTAAAGTTTTTAATTGATCCTTGGTTAATGCCAAAAAATTATATGCCAGGCTTTGATGCTGCAGTTAATGTAGAAACTCGCCAGCCTCGAGTAGAATTGCCTTTTGAAGTAAAAGACATAGTTAATGTTGATGCTGTGATTTTAACTCATCTTCATCCAGATCATTGGGATGAATTTGCAGAAAAGGCCTTGAGAAAAGATATAAAACTTTTTGTTCAATCACAAACTGATAAAGATTATTTAATTCAAAAAGGGTTTAATAATATTGAAATAATGAATGAGTCAGGCTCTCAATACAAAAATATAAATCTATATAAAACAAAAACTCAGCATGGCAAAAGAGAAATTGTCAAGCCAATTTGTGAATCAATTGGAATGCCTTACGATGCTATGGGTGTCGTTTTTAAATCTGATAATGAAAAAACTTTGTACATAGCAGGAGATACTATTTGGTGTCAGGAAGTAAAAGATGCATTAGAAAAATATAAACCAGAAATAGTCGTTGTAAATGCTTGTGCTGCAACAGTAATTAATGGTGAACGATTAATTATGAATATTGATGATATTAATGCAGTTATAAATACTTCACCTGATGCAAAAGTTATAGCAAGCCATATGGATACAGTAAGCCACCTAACAATAACAAGAAAAGATTTGAAAGAAGCTTTGGCAAATCATAAAATAAAACATTTATTAATCCCTGATGATGGAGAAACTTTATTATTTTAGATTTCAATGAAATTTTTTTAAATGAACTTGATTTTTGAAAGTAAATTTTTGTTTAATTATACATTAAGATTTTAAATCAGATTCAAGAATCTTATTTAAACAGTTGAAAAAATCCCCCATGCAACAAATCTTAAGAGAATAATATACGTTCAAACCGTCTTTTCTATCTTTAATTAGACCTGCTTCTTTTAACTTAATTAAACTTTTTGATATATGCGGCTGCTCATAATTCAATTTTTCAACAATTTCACAAACGCATTTTTCTCCATTAGCTAAAAAATCTATTATTTCAAGCCTCACCGGATTTGATAGAGCTTTGAATATTTGAGCTTTTTTTTCATATAGATTACTTTTCATAAAAATTCTCCAAATAAGTATTGACAATATTCCAAAAATGGAATATTATAATATTATATATTCCAATTATGGCATATATAGTATTGTTTGTCAATAATTTAAGAAAGTAAAAGCAAAGGATTTTAGCATAAAAAAAGTTTAAGTTTATACAGCATGTATTCCGAGTGCTATAAATATAAATTAAAAAATTATCAAGGAGGATTAAGATAATGTTTTTAAAATTTGCAGATTGGCTTGTATATCAAATATTGGGATTTTCAGCAGACACAAGTTTGGGTTCTTCTCTACACTTTTTTGTATATGATGTGCTTAAAATATTATTCTTGTTATTTATTATAATTTCAGTAATTGCATTTTTAAGAAGTTATCTTGATAGTAATAAATTTAAGGTATATATTGAAAAACAACCAAAATTTTTAGCTCATCTTTTTGCCGCATTGTTTGGTGCAATAACTCCCTTTTGTTCATGTTCATCTATTCCTTTATTTATAGGGTTTATAGAGGCAAAAATTCCATTTGGAGTTGCTATGAGCTTTTTAATCACATCTCCTATGATAAATGAAATTGCAATGCTTGTTTTAGCAGGAGTTTTAGGTATAAAAATTACTGTAATATATGTAGTTACAGGAATTAGTGTTGGTGTAATCGGCGGATTTTTAATGGAGAAATTAGGGTTTGAAAAATATTTACAGGATTATTTGAAGAAATTAGGCGCAAATACAGGATGTTGCAGTTGTTCCTGTTCTTCAGGGGAAAAAGTTTTAACAATAAATTCAAGAATTAAAGATGCCTTTGTATATGCAAAAGATTTAATGCAGAAAATTTTGTTATTTGTTTTATTAGGTGTTGGAGTAGGAGCATTTTTACATGGATATGTGCCACAGGAATTTTTTATGAAATATATGTCAGATAACAATTTCTTTGCAGTTCCATTGGCCGTTATAGCAGGAATTCCGCTTTATGCTGA
>CALVGY010000090.1 GCA_944327215.1 Candidatus Gastranaerophilales bacterium
AATTTAAACGGATGCGGAGATGTCCTTGATCAGGAAGTACAGATTTTTGCGGATTACTTTACAGAAAATGATACAAATTCGCTTCCGACGGGAAAAATTATCCCAGTAGAAAATACTCCAATGGACTTTAGAAAGCCTAAAAAAATAGGAGAAGATATAACAACTGACTATTATCAAATAAAATATGCAAACGGATTTGACAATAACTGGGTCGTAAAAGATTTTAACGGACGAATCAAAAAGGTTGCACGTGCATTTTCTAAACAATCAGGTATAGAACTAGTTGTTCAAAGCAATATGCCAGGCGTACAATTTTATAGCGGCAACTTTCTTGATGGCGCACCAATAGGGAAAAATGGAATCCCAATAAAAAATCATTCAGGATTTTGCCTTGAATCCCAATATTTTCCAAATGCATTTGCTAATAAAAACTTCCCCCAACCTATTTTACGGGCGGGAGAAGTTTACGATAAAACAATTAAATATAAATTTAAACACCTATGTCCTTAAGAGGTTTTCCATCCATTAAGTTCTTTTCAATATTTTCAAGTGAAATTCCCTTAGTTTCAGGTATTAATAAAACAGTCAAGACAATGAATAATAGGTTCAATGCTGTGTAAATCCAGAATGTAACAGCAATACCAAACGAATTAATTAAAGTCAAGAATGTTGCGCCGATAATCATATTTACAATCCAGTTTGTTGTAGTAGAACATGCAACCCCAAAATCTCTGCTCTTTAATGGTTGAATTTCAGAGCACAAAATCCAAACAACAGGGCCAGCACTCATCGCAAAACTTGTAATTGTAAATAATGTCATTACAATTGCAGCAACAGAAATCCACAATGCACTAAATCCTGCATTTATAAAGTATAAGCAAACACCTAACAAGAATGTACCCATTGCCATTCCGGCAAAACCAATTTTCAAAATAGGCTTTCTTCCTTGTTTATCAACTGTTCTCATCGCAATTAAAGTCGCAAGAGAGTTAACCAAACCGCAAATAACAGTGGCTAACATTTGCTGCTCAGTATTTGCAAACCCAGCATGTTTAAAAATTTGCGGAGCATAATACAAGATTACATTCATACCTGTAAACTGTTGCATTGCCTGCAATAACATTCCAAGATAAACTGCTCTTCGAACATTTTTATTTGCTTTAAAAAGGCTCCAGCCTTCTTGCTTAACTTTTAAACTTTCCTTTATTTCGCTCAATTCTCCATCAGCCTTGGCATCTGTCGTATTAAGCATTCTTAGAATATCTTTAGCTTTTTCAAAACGGCCTTTTGAAGCAAGCCAACGCGGACTGTCAGGAAGTCCAAATACCGAAAACATTAATAGTAATGCAGGAATACTTATAACACCTAACATCAATCTCCAATGTCCACCGTAACTGAAAATTGTATCAGATATAAATGCTAAAAGAATACCAAGCGTAACCATCATTTGATACATAGAAATAAGTTTACCACGGTCTTCTTTTTCAGACATTTCAGATAAATACAAAGGAGCAACATAAGATGCAATACCAACAGCAAAACCAAGCATTACCCTCGAAATCAAAAGGACAACAAAATTAGGAGCACAAGCACATCCGAGTGATCCTAAAACAAATAATGCAGCACCTGCGGTCAAGCTTTTTTTACGTCCTAACTTGAACGAAATCCATCCGGTTGACATAGCACCAAGAGCTGCTCCAAGCATCATTGTACTGACAACCCATTCCTGGAGTCTGCTTGATAGTTCAAAATGTGTTGTAATAAATGGTAACGCACCAGAAATTACACCAATATCAAGACCAAATAAAAGACCAGCCATGCCTGCTGCAAAAGAGATAAAAACCTTCATTAATTTGGCTTTTTTAACCCTTGCTTCATCGTTTACAATAAAATCTTCCATAAAACAATCTCCAAATAACAAACTGATAAAACGATAAAAATAAATTATATTATTTATTATACCCATTTTTTTTTAAAATTTTACTCATACAAATTATATAAATTTTTCAAAAATATTAACAAATGTAACAAAATAGTTAACACCTGAAATCAGACTTTCTAAATTTTTTTTATATAAGTAAGAGAACTAAAAGAAGAGAGGCGAGAACGATGGCTATTGCAAACATTCATGAAACATTGTTACTTTACACAAAACAAAAATCAATGATTAATGACAAATTGTCTTCAGTTATGATGGATATGCTAAATTCTTCCAAACAAACTGCAGAAAATCAGGCCAAATATAATGATGAAATAAATGATATTTATTATAATTATTATGAAGATGATCCTGAAACTTACGAATTATTAACAGAGCGTTGTGAACAAGAACATGAACTTGAATTAGCAAATATAAATTCTTGGGAACAAGAATTAGAGTTAGAAAAAAATAATCTTGAAACTCAGTTAAACGAAATAAGCACTTATGAAAGCACTTGGACAAAACTTCTTCAAACAAATGTTAAAAATGCCTTTTCATACGGTGGAGCTCAACAATAAGATTAATAAAAATATTTTACAAAAAAGCAGTTTTGATACTGCTTTTTTGTTGTATTATAAGTATATGTTAGAAAATGGTGAAAAATTAGGCGCATTCATTGTCCCAACAGGAATCGGAGCTTCAATTGGCGGATTTGCCGGAGATGCAAGCCCTTATGCAAGAGAATTTTCCAAAATATCAAAACTGATTGTTAATCCAAATGTTGTTAACGCAGGGGGATTTTCAGGGATTAACGATAATATGTTATACGTCGAAGGTTATTCATTAGATGAATTTTTTAAAGGAAATTTAAATTTACTACCTTCATATAATAACAAAATCGGAGTTGTATTTGATAAAGCTATTCCAGATGATGTTTTAAACATTCATATAAATACAATTAACGCGGTAAAAGCTGTTTATGGTATAGATATTCCATACTATGAATTAACAAAAGAAAATGTAGGTGTCGAATTCAAACTTGAAGATAACGGAATTTCAACAGGAATGGTTAATAATATTGAAACACTAAAGATGGCTTGTCAAAAACTTATAAAAAAAAGTTGTGATGCAATTGCAATTGTATGTATGTTTGAAGATCCGGAAGAAGACAATCCGGACTATGCAAACGGAATTGGAACAGATCCTGTAGGTGGAGTTGAAGCTATTTTATCACACTATATTTCTAAAGAACTTAAAATACCTTGTGCACACGCTCCTGCCTTTGCAGATTGTCAAATACATCCTGACTTGGTTGATGGTCGAGCTGCATCTGAATATATAACACCGACCTTTCTTCCTAGTATTCTATTAGGTTTAAACAACGCCCCTAAACTTGTCAAATCAGGCGGTATTAGCATAAACAATTTGGATTATCTTGTTATGCCTCATGACTCTCTTGGTTCTGTACCTATTTTTGAATGCATAAAAAGAGGAATAAAAGTTTTCGCAGTAAAAGAAAATACTACTACACTAGATATAACCCTTGACAAAATCAGTGATAAAATAATTGAAACAGATAGTTATAAATCAACCTTAAAAATTATTAAAGATTTACAACTTCAGGTAGCTCACTAAGTTTGTAAAATAATTCTGATGCTGTTTTAAAATTTTCAGGATTTGAACTTACATAAAATCTTTCATATTCAAATTTATTGTTTAATAAGTTCAATCTTGTCAAATCTTCCTGTATATTTTTAGCAAAATATACAGCAGGATCGATAAAAGTATCTTCCGGCATAAACTTCTTTAATACATGCATCAAATACGGATAATGAGTGCAAGCTAAAACAATTTTATCAGGAGCGAATTGTTCCATAACGTCAAGAATTTCTTGAACTTGCAAAATACTTTGAGGTTGAGTAATCCTGTGTTCTTCAACTATTCTCACCCAATTAGGAGCCGCAAGTTCAAAAACTTGCATATCTTTATTATACTTTGCAATTCCTTTTGAATAAGCGTTAGAATTTATAGTTGCAGGAGTTGCAATTATTCCTAATTTATTTACACCATTCATTTCAGCAAGAGTAGAACAAACAGATTGAATGATAGGATATATTTTGAAATTATAATTATCTTTTAACTTTTCATAAGTTATAGCAGATGTTGTATTGCAGGCCATAACAACAGCTTTTGCATTCTTACTTTCAAAAAATTTGAAAATTTTATCAGCAAAATCCAATAACTGTTCCTCTGTTTTTTCACCATAAGGCATATTTTTTGTATCACCAAAATACAAATAATTCTCATTAGGCATAAGTGTTTTAACTTTTGCAAACACTGTTAATCCACCTACTCCTGAATCAAAAAATCCTATGGGTCTCTTATCACTATTTATATTGTTTAAAATAATTTTCTACTCCGTCTGCTATTGCTTTTGCTGTTGCCTGTTTACGCTTTTCCCCTACGAGTTGTGCTCTTTCACTGGCATTAGAGATAAATCCTATTTCGACTAATATCGCAGGAGATGTAGTATGATTTATAACATAAAATTTTGATTTAAACAATCCACGGTTTGGAGATTGAACAGCACTGGCCAAAGAAGAATGAACCGTTTGAGCCAATGATATACTTTCTTGATGATAATAATGAGTTTCAACTCCTGTTATTTCTGGTCTTACGCTAGAATTTACGTGGATACTTACGAATATATCAGGATGATAATTTTCGCTGATTGAAACACGATCCTGCAATGAAACATAAGTATCATCATCTCTTGTCATTTTTACGCTATAGCCCTTTTGTTTTAACAATTTTTCTACACGTTGAGCAACATCAAGCGTAATATCTTTTTCATTAACGCCACCACCGATTGCACCTACATCTTTGCCGCCGTGCCCTGCATCTATTACAACTTTTTTTGAACCGGAAACTGTTGGGACAACAGGATTCAATATTATTGATTTAACCGGAGTTTCAACCTTCTTCTTCGATTCTTTTATTTTTACCTTTAAACTTCTGCCATCAGCACCTAAATATGAACTTACAACAGCATCCTGTTCTATTGGAATAGTTAATTTCAAACCAATCTTTGGCATCAATTCAATTTTTGCATCTTCAAAAATTGTACCTTTGTATGCTGTTTTAAAATTCACATCATGATATTTTGATACATTATATAAATAAAATATTATTCTATCATTGTATCTGTCTAACCCATGAACAATAGGAGAATCAAATTTTAAAATCATTGATTCTGTTAAAGAATCTATTTTTTCTTTATTATAAGCTATTACATTGCTTGAAGAGTTATACAATGTAGAATTATTAATCTTTTGATAATTTGCTAAAATCAAAGATTGATTATCACTTGAATATATAGGGATATAATCCTTTACAGCATCTGTAGTTATGACAATTCTAGCCTTGTTAACAGAAAATTGTCCAACTTTAACAGTTTCAGTTTCACTAATTCTATATTCTTTATTTCTTATTTTCATATCCACAAGAGTATTTGGGAGATCATAAATAATTCTTGTAGGATTAGAAAGAATCATAGGTCTTTCCAACGTAACAGAACCAAAACCATTTAATAATACCATATTAGGCTTTGGCGTAATATTATTCAAATAATATTTTGTATTTAATTTTAATTCTTTCCTCTCAAACAATTGCTCAGCCTGTTCATTAAAAGCATCCTGAATCTGTCCGACAATATCAACATTTGAC
>CALVGY010000091.1 GCA_944327215.1 Candidatus Gastranaerophilales bacterium
ATAAGAAAAGATATTATATAAAGTTTATTTGTTTCCTTTCCCTTTTATTTAACGACCTAATAGGTCGTTTTTTTATTATTCGGATTGAATTGACAAATTCATAAATTCAATATCGTCATAATCAATATAAGCAGTTTGTTTCATATTTCGGCCAGTTTTTATTATAATTTCATTCATCTGGGCCGGTTTCAAAAGCCTATTTGGAATAAGTATCCGCTGGCCATCCCCGTTCAGCTGAATTTCTGCGATTTTTGATCCGTTGAAAAACACTTCCGGAGGGCTTGAAAAAGAATTTACTGTGGAATTTTGTCTCACTGAACGTGCCATTAAAGTATCTATGCCAATTATTGATCCTATTACTAAATAATTCTTTTTTGTCAGTGCATTAGAGGCTATCTTAAAAACTTTTGAATAATATGGACCAATAGATTTTGCCTTAAATTCAGATGAATTTGCCGAATTTTCAGAAAAATTATCATCACCGAGATGAAACATCTCAGAAGATATCACAACATCTTGAACATTACTTTTTTCAATTCCTATTACGATAGGTTTTGCCGCAATTTTTTCATTTATTGTTAATGAAAAAGGTCTATATCCATCTTTTTCAACAGACATAATTGTTGTATCTTTAATTTTTGTATTCAAATTAAATGCACCATTATTATCAGTTACTGTACTGAAATGTTCCTTAGGCAGCTTCACTTGTGCACCTGCAATTGGCAAATTTGTGTCGCTGTCAACAATTCTATTAACATCACCCATGCCCGTTTTAGAAACTCCACCTTCCATAACTGCTGCATTAACTATTGAAAAATTAACAGATAAAAATATAAACAGAAAAATAAAATACCGTTTCATAAAAGCCTCATTTCTCTTTTGCACACTTATTTTACAGAAAACTAAAATCGTTATTAACCGACAGTAAATAGATAAAAATAACTATAAAAAAATTTTTTAAAATTTTATTTGAATTTTGAAATGTTTTTGATATTATAAAAGGGTAACAATTAAATTTATGCCGAAGTGATGAAATTGGTAGACGTGCTAGACTCAAAATCTTGTGTGGGCAACCACGTGCCGGTTCGAGTCCGGCCTTCGGCATTTTTTATTGAAAAATTTAAATTGTGAGAATTACTATATAAATTGGCTTTGCGGATAGGAGATATCAAATAATTTCCCCCTTATTACCGGTTAGTTGCAATTGTAATTTAAATAAAATGAATTTAGGAACATTTTGCCACTTAAGATTTCATAATAAAATTATAAACCTAAACGTTTTTTCAATTTAATTAAAGTTATCATGTGATCAAAATATTTAGGACAATAATTATAAGGAGTCATCAATGGGATTGTAGTCTTAAATTCTTTTGATGCATTTTCTCTATCATACATTTCATGTACATAGGTATTTACCAATAATATTATTGATACTGTTGAAGAATCCAGTATAGAACAATATTTATCATCTTGTGATTTTAATGCTTTTTCTTTATTATTTATTAAAAGCATATTACAATCGGCATTTCTTTTTTTTATAAATTTAAACTTGCTAAAAGGATTTATATTTTGTTCAATTAATTTTAAAACCAATTCGTCATCTTCACAAATATTTTGTTTTTCAATGTTATCTTGCTGAATTTTATACATATATGCACCCCATAAAATTCCTGCACATAAAATTACAGATAACGAAATTATAATAGGTTTCCTTAAATTTTTCATCAATCACTCCTTTTTAACTAAAATCATTATACACTATATGCTATAATTATGCAAAAAAACTTATTTAACATTTATACATACTTTATACTTTTTTACTTTATTTTTGGTAACATAAATAAAAATAGTTGGCAAAAATTTTTATGTTTATTTTTTATGATTAATAAATAAGGATTTATCAATTGCAAAACACTATTACAAGACAATATAACAAAATCAACCAAAACATTTTTAATAAAAATGTTGATTCCTCTCTTTTAGAATATATAGAATTGAGACTGAACAAAATATTTTCAGAAGAAATCAATTCTGAAAATTCAATATTTGTAAAAGTAAAACCGGGAATTGTCCATAAAATGGCTTTATTTTTATCAAATCACATTACAAGATCTTGTGCAATAGGTATAGCTGGCGAAACAGCTAGCGGCAAATCTACTATTGCATTGGATATAATTAATACTATTCAAACCTTTGCGGAAGAATACAAAATTAATAGTGTAATCACTAGAATAAATACCGATGATTATTATTATGACAGATCAGATATGGTAAAAAAAGCCGGAAGTTTTGCAGAATTTGCAAAACACTATGATCTGGATGTTCCGGAAGCTCTTGAATTGGAATTAATGAAAAAACATATTAAGTCATTACTTTTTGGGAATACTGTATATCTGCCGGAATATGATATGTCTGGGACTGCAATTAGAAAAGATAATGTAAAACTTGCAGTGCCATCAAAAATTATTATTTCTGAAGGCTTATTTACTTTAACAGACAAAGTTGTTGATGCTTTTGATATTAAAATTTATGTTGATGTTTCAACAGAAGCACAAAAAGACAGATTTTATAAACGTGCAACAGAAAGAGGACTAGGCGATTCTGCAGATGAAGTTTATGAAAATGCATCCAGCAAAGCAAAAACTCATATTCATCCAACAGCAGTAAAAGCTGATATTATTCTCTCTGGAGAAGCTGATAGAGCTGCTTACAGAAAATTCATCAATCAAATACTACTTCTTGTAGAAGAAGTTCATTTTAAAACTCATGCATTTTGTTAAAAATTTTCCATTTACAAAAGGATTTTATTATAATATAAATTTTCAGTTGTTACTAAACCTTTATTTTCACAACAACTTTTTTAACCATTTGAGATATATTTTCAATATTCATTTGAGGTTTGTGGGCTTCATAAGGGTATAAAACAGCAAATTTAAAAGGGATTAAAGATACAGTATCAAAATGTTTTTTGGGTTCTTTAAAAAACATTATATCTTTCTCGATATTATATTCTTCACTTACCTCAAGTCCATCAACTGAAACATAATCTAATCTTTCTTCACCAGATAAAAGCATTTGAATATCAATATACTTTTTATGAGCTTCAAAACGACAATCTCTGATATCTCTTGTATTATAAATATCAACATTTGCATAGGCAGTGTCATCGATTTCATAATGACCTGGGACAGTATCAGGTGTTATACTTTTTAAAAAGTCCAACACCTTTGATGATACTACATTGTATTTATTTATATTTTCTAAATTATCGCTTATCATTTTTAGAAGAATTTTATAGGTTTAACAGTTTTTAGTGTACATTTTGAACCGGTAGCAGTAGAAGAACATTCACTTTTTTCAGCTACACCTGAACAATATGGAGTACTGCTGTTGATATAGCCGGAACCGCAAGCGCCTTCTTTATATGAAACACTCTTTGCTAACCAAGAAATAGTACGTCGTCCTTGAGCATTTATTTTTTCGTATTGAATACTTGTTTGCAAATAATCGCTGCTGTTGCCACCTAAGTTATCTCCATCAACAGTATTGTATACAGGAACAACTTGACCGCTTAATGTAATATAGAAAGGATAAACATCTTCCCATAATGTAGAAGAACCTTTTTCACCATCAATATCTACATATACAGTATACCCATATTCACCTGTATCAAATATTAATGAACTCATACCGTTTAAAACTGTAAAACCGGATTTATTACCGCTTAATTCATCAATTTCTTTAGGATCTGTATGTAAATTATAAATTCTGATACCATTTCGCAATACTAAATCAGGTTTTTTATTGTTAAAATTATCAGATGAAGAATTTATATCACTTCCAGTGCAATCCCCAGAGTTTGTGTTTACTCTTTGTTCAAAAAGTTTGCAAAATTTTTCTCCTTTTTGAGGTATTGTTCTTGCAACTGGTACGCATTTACAATCCGGCAAATCCCTCCATTCTTCAGTATCTGGAGTACAATCTTTAGAATAACCTGCAATATCTTGCCATAGACCGTCATTACATATTTTCCCACATGCGGGTGGATTGTCACCAATATTACAAAATGGTGTAGTAACATCAGCATAGGTAGGTTGTTCAAATAAGTGCGGAATATGTTCTAATAATTTGGATGTATGTTCAAAAGGATTTAATGCTTTATAATTATCGTTTTGAGGATTAAAATCGTTTAATAATGCTCGTGAAACATCCTTTAATGATGCGTAAGCAGAATAATATGAATAAGAAATTGATGATTCAAGTTTTCTTTTTGTTACACCTATTGTTACTGCAAAAACAACAGTAATAATAACTATTACAAGAATAATTTCTAATAATGTATATGCTTTCAAACTTAATCTTTTTTCAAACATTCAACCCTAAAATATTACTTTTACTATAACTCTTTTACATTATAACAAATTTTGTATATTTTGGGAAGCTTATTTTAAATAAATATTAATTATATAATTTTATTCAAGTTCACTTATAGCTTTTTCAAAATCTTCTTTATTAGGGGCTTTACCGTGCCAGCCTGCATTGTTTTCCATAAAGCTGACACCTTTCCCTTTTATTGTATTCGCAATAATTACAGCAGGCTTATCAGACTTTTTAGCTTTTTCTATTGTTTCATAAATTTCTTGAATATTGTGCCCATCAATTTCAAAAACTTCCCAATTGAAAGCTTCCAACTTATCAGGCAAAGGATCAAGTGATTTAACCACTTCAGTACAGCCATCTATTTGTAACCTGTTTCTATCAATGATTGCAACAAGATTGTTTAATTTTTCATGTGTTGCGTGCATAAAAGCTTCCCAAACACTGCCTTCCTGCAATTCTCCATCACCTAATAAACAAAATACATTTGCGGGATTTTTATCTAACCTCAAGCCCATTGCCATACCACAAGCAATAGAAAGACCTTGCCCTAATGATCCGGTTGCGACATCAATTCCAGGACAAATCGGAACAGGATGCCCCTGTAAACGGGAACCAAACAACCTAAAGGTCATAAGTTCTTCTTTTGGGAAATATCCTAATTGAGAAAGTACTGAATATAAAATCGAAGATGCATGGCCTTTAGAAAGGACAAATCTATCACGATTTTTAAAATTTTTATCCTTTGTCCACTTTGGACAAATATTCATACACTTATGATATAAAACGGTCATAATATCTGCAGAAGATAAAGCACCGCCAATATGGCCGGATTGAGCATTATAAACCATTTTTAAAACATTTGTTCTGTTTTCTTTAGCCAAATTTTTTAGTTTTTCAACTTCAATATCACTTAACATATTATTAAACTCCCTTTGGAACAAAACGTTCCTTTAAAACTCTTAAAACAAACAATGGCAAAGTCGGGAATATACGCTTAAACCTTTTGGGATCTTTTACAGTTCTGTAAAGCCATTCAAGACAAAGCACCTGAAAAATTTTCGGTGCACGTTTTACCATTCCTGACCAAACATCAAAACTTCCGCCAACACCTACAAAAAGAGAATTAGGAAGAAGTTTTTTAGCTTGAGCAATAAATATATCTTGTTTTGGTGACCCAAAGGCACATAAAGCCATACGCTAGTACCTGATATGTA
>CALVGY010000092.1 GCA_944327215.1 Candidatus Gastranaerophilales bacterium
TTATACTGAAAAAAGAAATATTAGTGTATGGAAAAAAGCTTATGCTGAATTTTCAGATATAGCACAACAAATATCTTCTGATTATGATGTTGATACTTTTAAAGATGCTGTTATTAAGCAAAAAGAGATGGATAATCTTACTCTTTCGGGGAATGAAGTAACACAAGCTGTAATTAATTTATTTAGTAAATATTTTAAAAATATAAATATGGCCTGTAATGCTCCCAAATGTGAATTTGATGGGAAAATTATAGGGAGGTGGGATTGTGCCCCTATATTGTCAGATGAATATAGTGAATCTAAAGGAGCTGGATATAAATATCTTAGTGGCACAGGTGCAGGATATTGGGTATTGGGTTATTTCCCAACGGTTTGTGGTGAAACTCCATCTTATACTTTTGCTCTTGATTCAAACACTGGTTCTTATGGTAGAATTTCAATAGATGTAAATGGAAAAAGAAAGCCAAATGTTATAGGGAAAGATATATTTGTATTAAATATGAATAATTTGCATAAAGTTATTCCAGGCGGTGCAGAAGGTTTTTATGACTCACAAGACTATGCGTGTGATAAAGATGCCAAGTATGGCGGACCTGCTTGTTCTGTTGAATATTTGCAAAAGTAAATATTAGATTTTTAAGCATTTCTCTGGAAAAATCCTGCAATTTCTTTATGTGGGAAAAATTTGACAATAGGACGTCCGTGCGGGCAAGTGTATGGCATTTTAGTTGTGCGCCATTTTTTTACAATTTCTTGCATTTGCCATGTTGAAAGCTTTTGTCCTGCTTTAACAGATGCTTTGCAAGCGGTTGTTATTAGGATTTTTTCTTCTAATCTGTCAATATTGCCGTCTATATTTTCCAAAATATCAGCTAGAATTTCTTTTGGATTAACTTTTGCAATCATTTGCGGAACTTTTCTGAATATAAGTTCATTTTCCTTTAAAAATTCTATTCCAAAACCAAATCGTTCAAATTTTTCAAGGTTTTCTTTTATTAATTCTGCTTCAGTGCTGGAAATTTGGATTACGTCCGATACAAAAAGCATTTGAGAAACTATATTTTTTTCTGACATAAGTTTTTCATATATGTATCTCTCTTCTGCAATATGTTGATCAATAATCTCCATTCCATCATCTTTTTCGACCAATATGTATGTATTTTTATATTGCCCAATAATATTTTCTTCATTATTTACAGGTTCTTCCACTGGAATAAAAAATTGTCTTTGTTCTTCTTTATGCTGATGTGTATTTTTTTCTTCTTCTTCCTGCATAATTTTATCGGATACATAAATTGTATCGTCTGCTTTGTCAAAGAAGACATCTCCGCTTTTTTCTAATTTTGGTTGAACAAAGTCAATTATATTTTCATTTCTTTCCGGAATGTTTTCTGACATTTCTGGACGAGGTCTTTCTATATAGTTCATTAGACCTGCCTGTATTGATGTATAAATGAAGTTAAATACTTGATTTGTGTTTTTATATCTAACTTCTTTTTTTGTCGGGTGAACATTAACATCAACATCAGATGGCGGAATTTCCAGATTTAACACAACAAACGGGTATTTACCATTTGCAATAAGACTTTTATAAGCTGTATCTATTGCTTTTTGAAATACCGGACATTTTACCGTTCTTGAATTTATGTAGATATGGTAACTTTTTTTGCTTGAACGGGTATAATCAGGCGTGCTGACGTATCCTGAGATTTTTAACCCTGACAAGCTGTCTGTTTTTAATACTTCTTTGAGGTTTGCAACAACATCAGATGAATATACTTCTTTAATTGTTTGCAGTAAATTATTTTGTCCTATAGTTTTAAGTACAGTTTTGCCGTTCTTTTTCAGCTCTAAAGAACATTCAGGGTGAGCGAGTGCGAGAGATTGAATTAATTCCTGTATGTATGAAAATTCCGTATTTGAACTTTTTAAGAATTTTAATCGTGCAGGCAGGTTGTAAAACAAGTCTTTGATATCCATAATAGTCCCGACAGCGCAGCCTGTTTCAACCTGTTTAACTTCAGAATTTTCACACTTCACTTTTGTTCCTGTTTCAAAGTCTGCTGTTCTTGTTGTGCAGGTTAATTTTGAAATTGATATAATACTTGCTAAAGCTTCTCCTCTAAAGCCAAGCGTGTGAATATCGAACAAATCTTCATCAGATGCAATTTTACTTGTAGCATGTTTTGAAAATGCAAGCATAATATCATCAGGGTGTATTCCGCAGCCATTGTCGGCCACTCTGATATCACGGCAGTCATTATTAATTTCAACACTAATTTTTGTTGCCCCTGCATCTATTGAATTTTCAACCAGTTCTTTAACAACTGATGCAGGTCTTTCTATAACTTCTCCAGCTGCAATCTGGTTTATTAAATGTTTTGATAATTGTTTAATCCTTGCCATAAACTCATCCCTCAATCTTTATCTCAATCTACACCAAACACAAATTCATCTAAATGTTTGATTACAAATTTGAAACATTTCTATAATATGCAATAAAGAGGAATTTTATAGGGAGATAAAGACTTGGTAAGAGCTAGAATAAATACGAAATTAAAACCTTCAAAAAAAGCAGATTTGCGGGTTGTAAAACCTGTCAAAACAACAAAATATAGTGATATTGATTTGAATAACTGGAAAGCTTATAATCATGTAAAAACTGATACTTTGTGGGAATTTCCGACACGCTTAAAAGAAGGCGGACATTCAAATGAGTACCATGGAAATTATATCCCTCAAATTGCTCAACAGCTTTATGAAAGATTTACAAAGAAGAATGATGTAGTTTTGGACTTGTTTTTTGGCTCCGGCACATCAGGAATTGAAGCTGTTAATATGGAAAGACGCTGTATTGGGGTTGAATTAAAAGATGAATTAGCTGAAAGCGTTTCTCAAAAATTTACTCCAAAACAACTTGTAACTGATGTCCGTATAATTTGTGCTGATTCCGCATCAGAAGAAGCAAAGGAAAAAGTTCAGGCAAGTTTGGATATTATGAGAGAAGAAAAAGCTCAATTTTTAATTCTTCACCCGCCTTATGATGACATAATCAAGTTTTCCGATAAAAAAGAAGATTTATCGAATTGTGATACAACAGAAGAATTTTACGATTTATTTGCAAAAGTCGCAAAGAATGGTTATGATATGCTTGAAAAAGGACGTTTTGCAGCTTTAATTATCGGCGATAGTTATAAAAATTCTGAAGTTCAGCCACTAGGGTTTGAATGCATGGCAAGAATGATGAATTTAGGCTTCAGACTTAAAGGTATTATTGTAAAAGATATTCAAGGTAACGAAAGAGCTAAAGGAAAAACTGCAAATCTATGGAGATACAGAGCTTTGGCAGGCGGATTCTTTATCTTTAAACACGAATATGTTATGGTATTTCAAAAGGTTTAGAAAGATTTCTATTTTACAATAGTTGTAATTTTAAAAATATTTTTATGGATAATTGATCTTGAAAATTTTGATGCAAATTTTATGAAATCTTTAGCGTATTTACCGTCAAGTATTGTAAATTCAATTTTAGATCTTTGATTTTCTTTGATAAATTTGTTTAAGCTTTTTTCCAGATTGAAGTGTGGTAATTTTTGCCCTTTTTTCAAGCCGTTTGAAATTTTGTTTCTAAGAAGTTGCATAAAGCAAGTATCAACAGAATTTGTAAATTTTTTCCTTAATATAGATTGACTTAATTCTTTGCTGTTAGGTAGTGGTTGTTTTAAGTCAAAATATTTGTTTTCTTCAATATATTTAAATATTTCGTATTTTTGAATAATTCCTTTTTCATTGCAGGCAATTTGGGCGGGTTGTTTTAAAAACATTTCAAGAATATCAGCTGTTGGAACGTTTAATTTTTCAGAAATTTTAAATATCTTATTTTTAATTGATCCCGGTTTTAATATGAATATTGAAGGGGTTAGTATCCCGCATTGTATAAATTTTTCGGTTGTAAGTCCATAGTTTTTAAAAAGATTTACAGTTCCGTTAATATTTTTTTCAATTGTGTCCGGGGAAATAGAAAATAGTGTACTTTGCCGTAATCCGCATTTTAAATAAGTTTCGGTTGTCATTCCGAAATTTTTAAACCTTTTTGCTACTTCTTTTATATTATATTCCATTGTTTCTGGTTTGTGGAATAGCATAAAAATGTTTCTTTTGGCCGCTTTTAGAACTTGCTCGTATGTTAAGCTTTCATTTGTAAATTTTGAAGCAAGCCCTTTTAAGTTAGAAATAGAGGTTTCTGAAAGCTCATTTTGTTGTAATCTTTGAGAGTATACTTTTCTGAATTTTTGGCTGTCACCGCAAAAATTTATTTTTGATTGATAACTCAGAGTATTAATATTTATCTTGTTCATATTTAGCTTAAGTCTGAACAATATATTTTTTGCTATTATTTTGATAATGAGTTAACAACTCTTATCATTAAATCGTTCCAAGTTTCTTTTTCCCCTAATCTAAATAATTTTACGCTGTCATACCAGTCACAGTGTGTCAAATCCATGTGCCATCGCCAGTTGTAATTGTAAGGAAGCAAAATGATACAAGGTATGCCCATAGCACCTGCCAAATGCGCTAATGAAGAATCACTGGATATTACAAGGTCAACGTTTGCTAATGCCCCAGCCGTGTAAGAAAAATCTTTAAAACTTGAACTTAAATCGGTTATATCATATTTGTAAGCTAATTTTTCAAATTCTTCTGAACCTTCAAATGTTTGAGCCGAATATATTTTGGCATTTGGAATATCGAATAATGGTGCAAACGCTTCTACATTTATTACTCTGTCAGTTTCATAATAAGTATTTCCTTGCCATTTTATTGCGATTTTAAATTTGTCATTGTTAAAGAATTTTTCTTTAAAATATTGAACTTTTTCAGGCACTGCCTTTAAATATTTGTCGTGATGCATAAATATTTCATCGTT
The DNA here is from genome assembly GCA_944327215.1 of Candidatus Gastranaerophilales bacterium. Taxonomy (GTDB): domain Bacteria; phylum Cyanobacteriota; class Vampirovibrionia; order Gastranaerophilales; family Gastranaerophilaceae; genus Stercorousia. Next base: position 4,928 of record CALVGY010000092.1, read on the forward strand.
ATTAAGGTTTAGAACGTATGGTAAGCTTAAGAAAGGTAAGTGCATATCAAAGTGCATTTTATCTTCTTCATAAAACAATCCCATAACTTCAATATCCGGAAAATTCTCTTTGAACAATTGAACAAGAGCCTTTTGCGGTTTTAAAATTATTTTTTTACATCTTTTTTGAAGCTCTGGTAAGTATCTTGCAAACATAATCATGTCTCCAAAACCTGCCTCATAGTAAGTGTATAAAGTTTTATCCGAAATATCTTCACCTTTCCAAATAGGAGCATTTTTTAATATGTGCGGATAAGTTACTTGTTGAGATATGATTGCAGTATTTCTGCATAATCTGTTCTCAAAATATCTCATTCCTGTTTGATAATCTTTTATCCTAAAATATCCTAATGACAAGAAATATAATACTTCTTTATCTCCGGGGTTTATTTCAAGACATTTTTTGAAATATTCTATTGCTTTTTGCGGGTTATTCAGAAACAGATATAAGCTAGCTAAGTTGTAGCAAGCTTTTTCGGATTTTGGATTTAGCTCAATTGCTTTTAAATAGCATTTTTCTGCTTTT
>CALVGY010000093.1 GCA_944327215.1 Candidatus Gastranaerophilales bacterium
TTGTCTTTAAGGTCTGTTTCACACCTTTCACAGATATCGAGCATTTGTCTTTCCTTTGAAACAATATTTTGATATGCATCATTAAAATCATCTGGACTAAAACCTTTTAAAATCCCAGTATAATAGCCAATCCCGAGTAAAACTCCAAAACAAATTACAAAATTTATAAACTCTTTAGCTTTATCTTTAATATTATTATTCACCTTAAACCAACCTCAATATGAACAATATTATATTACATTATTAAGTAATTTGCAATATCAGTTGACAAAGGATTTCGGCTGTAGTTAAATAATAATACGCACTTGCCGAATTTTAACATTTAAAATTTGAAATTTGTGCGGGTAAAGCAGGAACGTAGGAATGATTAATCGTTCGGCAGTTCCGGTTAAAATCAGAATGCGTAAGGGTTTTGGATTTTAATCTTTACCGATGTAGAAAAAGAAAAAAGGAGAAAATTAAATGCCTACAATCAATCAGCTTGTTCGTAGAGAACGTAAAAAGCTAACAGACAAAACAAAATCTCCTGCTTTGATGGATTGTCCTCAAAGACGTGGAGTATGTACTAGGGTTTATACTACAACCCCTAAAAAACCTAATTCAGCTTTAAGAAAAGTTGCAAGGGTTAGATTAACAAACGGATTTGAAGTTACTTCATATATTCCGGGTATTGGTCACAACCTTCAAGAACACAGTGTTGTTCTTATCAGAGGCGGAAGGGTTAAAGACCTTCCTGGTGTAAGATACCACATCGTAAGAGGTACTTTAGATACTGCTGGTGTTGCAAACAGAGCTCAAAGCAGATCTAAATATGGTGCTAAGAAAAATGCTAAAGGAGGTAAGAAATAATGTCTAGACGTTCTAAACCAGCTAAAAGAATACCTTTAGCAGATCCAGTATATAACAGCGTTGATATCTCTAAATTTATTAACAGAATTATGAGACGCGGTAAAAAATCACTTGCTGAAAAAATCTTCTATGCAACATTAGCAAAAATTGAAGAAAGAACCGGTGAAAAACCTCTTGAAATCTTCGAAAAAGCTATGACAAATGCTACTCCGCTTTTGGAAGTTAAAGCAAGACGTATCGGTGGTTCAACTTATCAAGTACCTATCGAAGTTAAAGCAGACAGAGGTTTTGCTCTTGCTTCTTCTTGGTTGATTGAAGCCGCTAAAAAACGTGGTGGAAAATCTTTCATAGACAAGTTGACTAACGAATTAATCGACGCATCAAACGGTTCAGGTTCTGCTTGCAAGAAACGTGAAGATACTCACAAAATGGCTGAAGCTAACAAAGCTTTTGCTCATTACAGATATTAATTTTAATTTCTTGCAAAGAATCTTGGAATTATTAAAAAACGAGGAATTGTATAATTCCTCGTTTTTTATATGTTATTTTTTTAATACTTTATCAGGTTCCGGCATGTGTTGAATATCATAAATTTTACAAAACGAGTTAAGTACTGAAGGATTAACAATCATCGGAGGACATTCTGAAAGAAGAATATTTTTAGCGCCCTCATTTTTTAGATTAATAATGTTTGAAAAAGAATTAACATCACATTTTGTCAAAAGAAATGTCAATTTATCAGAATTTTGCGGTATTTTCTCAAAGATTTTTTGTAAAATTGAGTATATTAGAGGATAATTGTTGCAAACATTTATACCGTAAACGTTTTCTGAATTAGGACAATATGAAAAACTTATAGCAAAACAGTTATCTGGCATCAGTGTAAAAAATTTTTTAAAATAATCATTTGTTTTCATTCCTAAATCGGAATGACCTATAATAAATAATTTTTTATATTCAGACGAAGCAACATTATTCAAAAATTGTTCAAACTCATTTTCATCAAACCCGACTTGAATTTGGGGTCTTGTTTGACCTTTTGCAAAACCTTTCGACTGAAGAGCTGACTCCAAAAGTGGATGAAAATCATTATTTTTTATTTTTACAACGCCTTTCGGAGCGATATCGTCAGTTGTAAATAATCTCCCTCTGTACAAATATTCAATATTTTGAGCTTCATTTTTTGTTAATAGAATAGCACCGGGAAAAGTCGCAAAATCTAATATAGTACTAATTGAACCAGTTCCGAAATGCCCCTTCAAATTTTTATACTTTTTAAATAAGTCAAAAGAATGTGCAATTAAAAGATTTCCATTTGTATAAACATCAATATCTTTATCTTTCAAATATTCTAAAAGACATTTCAAATCTTTAAGATTTGAACCAGAAACCAGAATTGCTTTATTTTTAGTTGTCGATGCAGAAACACTAACTTTATGAATTAAACCAAACTCTCTATATTGAGCTTCGCTTAATGATTTTAAAAGATCCATATCTAGTTTGGCAAGTATTTCTGAATATTTTTTTACAGTATTATAATCGACCCTTGAAGTATTAAATAGATTTAGACTTTCAAGAATACTCTCACAAGCAAACTCATTATCTAAATCATATTCGTACAATGAAAGCAAATTTCGACAAGCACTTTTCATAACTGTCGTCAAAACTTCTGCATTATATTTTTTATCAGCTTTTAATTTTTTATATTTTGATAAAAACTCTCGATCTCCTTTGCTTAAAATATCAGATAAACAAGTGTTGGAAGGAAGTTTTAAAAGCTTTTTTAAATCTTTATGTTCAATATTTTTATCTTTGCAAATTTTTAAATATTCTTTTCTCAGGTTTACGAGATTATTATATTGTTTTGAAAATAATTCAAGAATTTGATACTCTGAAAAATCTTTTGTTGCATCTAAAAGCCCAACTTGAGTTATTAAAGAAATAATTTCTTTTTTATTTTTTACCCCTAATTCTTGTAACTTTAGAATATAATATGCAACCTGACGTAGCAAAATAAGCATGACCTCTTGCATAGAAGAAATTGCAGGAGAGATTGAACAAGCGCCTTTCGAGACACAATCATTATATTCAAAACTATTTGACGAATTATAAAACATAAACTACCTCATATTTTTTACATAGCTGATTATGTCATCTGACTCATACATGCATTTATGATTGGAAGTATCACATAAGAAAGGAACTTGTTCATGCCCTCCTAACTTTATTAATTCTTCACGATTTTCTTTATCAGAAATATTCTTTTTATTAAATTTTATTCCATTTGCTTCAAAATAATCCATTACCTTTCTACAATAAGGACAGGTTTCTAAAATGTATAAATCTAGCATATTTAATCTCCTTTTATGCGCATTATAAAACCTTCTTGAAAAATAATAATCGCCGATTTATACAATAAAAAAATTGGACAATTGCATAAGATTATTTTTTATACTAAACTATTTATATGAAAAATATTTTATTCGTATTTGGGACAAGACCTGAAGTTATTAAACTTGCTCCTGTTATGTTAGAGCTAAAAAAATACCCTGAAAAGTATAACGTTATAATATGTAATACTGAACAGCAAAAAGAACTGTCAAATCAGACTTTAGCATATTTTGGGCTAAAAGCTGATATAAATTTGAACTGCATGAGGCCAAATCAATCATTACTTGAAGTTCAAACAAGAATTCTTACTGCATTGGACAAAGTATTTGATACAAATAAAGTTGATGCAACAATCGTTCAGGGAGATACAATGACCGTTTTGTGTGGAGCATTGGCAAGTTTCTACAGAAAAATACCTGTTTATCATGTTGAAGCAGGCTTGCGCTCTTACGATATTTATGAACCTTTCCCCGAAGAAGTTATGAGACAAATGACTTCAAGAGTTGCGGAAATTAATTTTGCACCTACAGAAAAAAACAGACAAGCACTATTAAAAGAAAATATTGATGATAAAAAAATATTTGTAGTAGGCAATACTGTTATTGATGCATTATTCTGTCTGTCTGATGAAACCCTAAACAGTGCAAAAAAATATTTCGAAAATTTTGGGATAAGAATTGATGACAAACTTGTATTAATAACAGCTCACAGAAGAGAAAACCATGGAGAAAGAATTGATAGAATTCTTGATGCAATAGAACATCTTGTTCAAAAATATACAGATCACACATTTGTTATTCCGGTTCATCCAAATCCAAATGTAAAAGACAAAATTTATTCACGTTTGGAAAAATTCAGCAATGTAAAACTTTTACAACCGCTTGATTATCCTTATTTAGTATATTTGATGAAAAATGCTAAACTTATTCTTACTGATTCTGGTGGAATTCAAGAAGAAGCACCATCTTTTGGATGCCCAACTCTTGTTATGAGGTATGAGACGGAAAGACAAGAAGGAATTGATGCAGGAGTATCTGTTCTTGTTGGCGCTGATTATGACAAAATTATTGAACATAGTGAAGCTATTTTATCAAATTCAAGAGAAACAACCAGATTAAAAGCACAAAACCCTTATGGAGATGGTACATCTGCTAAAAAAATTGTTGAAATTATCAACAAATACAATTAAATATTTATTATTATGATAAATTTCAACAATTGATTAAACTTTAGTTAATGTATTATTATAATGCCTTAATGTTTCACCTTTTAAAACATGTTTTTTATAGCTTTTAAGCTTATAATTTATACTTGGCATTGACTCAACTTCTTTTTGGAAGTTTTTATACAAAGCCATTTCACGTTCTTTAATTAATTCGTCATAAGTTTTTGGATTAGTCTGTTTTTTCGCCGAACGCATAACAGCAAACAATATTAATAAAGAAATTACACTCCAAATTACTCTTTCTTCATTTGTTCTGTTAACAACAGTTATAGGAGAAGAATTAGGAGTTTCTAAAACGACATTTGCCTTAGATATTCCTTTTGCATCCAAATATATTTTAATATCGTTATTGCCTTCGCTCTGGATTGTAATACCATTTACATCTGAAGTATTCTTGTAAAGAGTATTAATATCAGGAGACTGTTCAATTCCTTTTAAATAAAGAACAATTTTATCTGCAGATTCTACTTCTTTTTTAACCTTTGCAATCTTATCAGAACGTAAAATAACAGACAATTGTCCATCATTATTATCTATAACAACAGAGTTCAGAAAATTATCCGCAGCTGATGCTGACAAGGCAACAAAAACAATTGAAATTAATGTAAAAATAATTTTTTTTAACATATCCTATAATCCTCTACACATATACAATACTTTAATTCTAGGGAACAGGCATCAATCAAGAGTTTTAAGTACATAAATCAATAGATTGATATATTTGTTAAGTATTGTAACAAAGAAAACACATGCTGAAATCAGGTAAAAAAAAATTTTTTTATATAAATGTAAGACACGAGATTAGGAGTTTGAAAATGAACGGAATCTTATCAAAAACTTCAGAAGAAAGAGCAAATAACATAAGAAATACAAAACCGGCAGAATCAACTGAAACAGCAGGTTCTTTAGCAATGAATCAATTTCATAGCTTATTTGAAACAAATTCTTATGATGAATTTTCAACA
>CALVGY010000094.1 GCA_944327215.1 Candidatus Gastranaerophilales bacterium
ATATGGACAGCAATTTGAAAAGTTTGTAAGAGTAATGTTTGAATTTTATGAAAAAAACAAAGCCTTGACGATGAACGATAAAAATGAATTGGCTTTGAATTATAGCAATAAAGAATGGAAAAAAGATACTTTAAAAACTTTTGATAACATTGAATTTTTACAAAGTTTTCATAGAAAGAATGTAATTGGAGCGTTCGAAAATATAAGAGAAGATTTTGGATTGCTTAGAGATTATGGAATTGGAATAAAATATAATGAAAAATACGTTATAGATCCTATGTTTGATAGTGATTTGTTTACACTTTTTGATTTATATATGAGAGTAAAAAAACATTTGCCTAATGATTGTGATGCGGAAGATATTTTTAGAGAGCTATTTTCATGTCTACATGAAGAGAATGTTTCGAGTGAAAATAATGTTGTAAATGAAATATTAGAGTGGTTACCTTGTGATTTGTTTGTATGTGAAGAACATCTAAAAACATGGATAGTTAAGAAAACTTATTCAGAAACTTTGTTATTAGAACCCAAATTTAGAACAAAAAAGTATTTTATAACCGGTATGGGAAAAATAAACAATGAAAGGATGTCTTCGTCAAGAGGAACGGCCGTACTACTTAAGGACTTAATACAACAATTTGGTGTTCATAATGCTAGACTAATTATAATGATGACTGGAGGCCATCCGTCAAAATTATATAATTATGATATTAATTTGCCAAATGAAATTGCTAAAATGACAGAATATTTTAAAGAATATGTAAATTATCTTTATTCTATATACTTAAAAGATAGAACTGTTGAGGCAACGAATGATTTTTCGAAGGATAGATTAGAAATAGAAAGAAATATAGAGCAAGGATATTATAAGCAAGCAATAATACATATGATGAAGATAATGCCAAAGAACAATAAAGAAATACAAGCATTTAGAGCAAAAGAGATTTTAGGAATTTATCATGATTATCTTGAAATATTAGTTCCAAATTTTTTAAATATTAAGTTATAAAGGAGTTCAGTTATGGATGGAATAAAAGAATGTAAAATTTGTGTTAATACTACTATAAATCCTTCAATAAAAATTAACTCAAAAGGTATTTGTAATGTTTGTGAACATTATAATAAATATTTTAATAAAGAGGATTTAGAAAAGGAATTAGAATTTATAAAAAAATTTATAAAAGATGAAAAATACGATTGTATGGTTGGCTTATCAGGAGGAAAAGATAGTTCCGCGATGTTATACACAACAAAAAAATTAGGATTTACGCCTTTAGCTTTTTCTTTTGAAATAGGATATAATGAAATGTCTGATAGTGTAAAAGCCAAAATAAAGAGAATTACACAGAAATTAGAGGTAGACTATGAAACAATAGATATAAATAATTATATGTCAAGTGTTGATAAAGAATGCCTAGAAAAAATGAGCGACTTATATGAGCAACCATTAACTGATGAATTTAAAGAAAAATTTAGAGAAATATACAATGAAGGAAGAAAATATTATTCAACTAAACAAAATATTTCTTTTCCATTTGTAAGACCATGTCAAATATGTAGAAAAATTGCTATAAAAGCATATTATGAGGAAGCTGTAAAAAGAAATATTAAAGTTGTATTTGTTGGAATTAATGAATGGGCGAGTAATAAAGATAACAAATATACTGCAATAAGAAGATTAAAGCCATTTGAAAATAAACCAGAAGTTTATATAGTTCATTTACCATTTTTAGTACAAAGAAAATATGATGATTTACCAGAGATATTAAAGGAAATAGGATGGACCAGAGAAGTTGGAGATCATGAAGTGGATACAGGTGGCAGTGCATGTTTATTAGCAAAAGCATGTGAGAAGAAAGCAAATGATATAATGGGATTTCATTTAGATGCAGCAAGACTTTCAAGAGAAATAACGGTTGGTTTTATAGATAAAAATAAGGCAAGAGAAGCTATAAAAAATGGAAATAGAGAATCAAAATATACTGTAAAAGAAGTATTAAAGAGGGGGAAAATAATATGAGTGAAAACAAATTTCAAAGAAATGTAAGAATAGCTATATCGTCTAATTGTAATATGAAATGTATATATTGTGAAGGAAATACAGGTTTTGGAAAAAATGGTAGAATGGCTGCAATGGAAGATATCAGAAGAACCCCGTTGAGTGCAGGAAATATAACTACAGATGAATTATTAAAAATTTTAAAAGTATTTCATAAGGTTGGGTTTAATGGGATAACACTAACCGGTGGTGAACCAATGGTTAACAAAGATTGGGATAGGATAGTAAATGAAGCTGCTGACATCGGTTTTGAAAGAAGAGAAATGACTACAAATGGTATTTTATTGGGAGATTATTTTAAAAAGAATGGAAAACTTCCAAAATTAACATTAGTAAAAGTAAGTTTTGATACAGATAATAAAGAAGAATTTAACAGAATGACAGGCGGAGATTATTTTGATAAAGTTGTGGAATCTGTCAAAACTGTTAGTCCACATATTGATATAATTAGAGCAAATAAAGTAATGCTTAGAAAAGACTTAAAAGATCTAAATAGATACATAGAATTTTGTCGTAGTATAGGTTTCACTGCTGTTAATTTGCTAGAATTGGTTGCATTTCCTAATAGCACATGGAATGAAGACAATAAAAAGTTTTTCAAAGAGCAATTTGTGCCTTATGATGAGATGATTGAAGAGTTGAGAAAAGTTGAAAACTTAGAATCAAAAAGATACAAATATGGACATATTTCAATAGCAAAAGATGGATTTCAAATAATGGCCACAGATAGTAAGTTTACTATAAGAGATGAACAATGTAAAAATTGTCCTATAGATTGCCAACAAGGGAAATTTACTGTTAGGGTTGCAACTGATGGAAATATAACAATGTGTCCTGACTATAGATCAGAATTGATTTCATTCAATGGACTAGAAGCTTTAAGAGATAATACACTTGAAAGTAAATTAAAAGAAATGTTAGTTACTTTAAAATATGTACCAGAGGTGGATAAATTTGATGAGTTTAGGAAAAAATACGATTTATTATAATACAATTAGTAGTCCGAACCAATATGATATAAAACTAAAAATTTTTAAACCACAAGAAATCCATGGCATAGTAATTGCATGTCATGGACTTTGTAGTAGTAAAGAGAACTCGGAATATTGGAAATTAGTTATGGTTCATATGTTTCTTTACTAGAAATTAATAAAAATAATTTTGAATTTAGTTCGATAACTCTTCTAACACCAGCGATTTGCATGGGAGAGATTTTTATAGATTTCTTCGCGAATCTAAAAAGTGAGGATTTAGAAAGGCAAGGATATGTTGATATAAAAGCTAGTAAAAATATTAGAGTACAATATGATTTTTATAGAGAACTATTAAGGAATAATATTAAAGAAACTTATAGAAGTAATCAGGAAATGTTGATTATACAAGCAAGTGATGATATTATTTCTAGAATATAAGAAAATATAGCATTTACAAAAATAAATACAAAGGCTGAAATCGAGATTATTCCTAATTGTACACACAAGATAGAAGAAAAGAATATAGAGAAAGTTGTAAACTTAACTATTAGACATATAAAAAAATATATTTAGGAAGTTTAGGTGAAGTTGTATGAAACGAGCTAAAACATGTAAAGAGATATACAATATTATTTTAAAAGAAATGCCAGAACAATTAAAGGATATTGAAAAAATTGCATATATAATGATGAAAATAGCAGAAAATAGAAGTTTTAGCTCTAAATACTATTGGAGCGATGTGGAAAATAGAAAGAAAATTTATGATAATGCTAGAAAAGTAAAAAATAGAAGGCCAGAACAGAAAAAACAATTGATGTGTGTAACGGCTGCTAGGATGTTAAAAAGTATTGCGAAAGAATTTGGGATAGATATATATTATTTGGGAGCTGAAAGTGGTACGATACAAAATAATAGGCTTGATAACTTTATAAATGGGGAACATATTATTCCTCTGTATAAAACAGGAGACGGCAGGTTTATTAAAGTTGATGTTGAAAGAAATTTAGATAATATTCAATGTGGAAAAAAATGGACTAATTTTGGAACAAAAGATGGGGATGAACGATTAGTAGAATTAGGTGATGAAGTTATAGCGAATATAATGAAAAAAATCGGATATATAAAAGATGAAAAGGAATATTTCGATAACTACATAAAAATTTTAATGGAAAAACATCAAGATTTAGATTTTAATGAATTATTAACTTCTATTTTAGAAGATAGTAATGTGTCGATTAGGGCTGGAAAATTAGAAAGTAGTGTAGATATATTTAGATTTTATAGAAAAATAATTGGTCAATTAGATATAAAAGGCAAAAATACAAAAGTATATATATTTGGTGGAAAAAACAACCATTCAGTAAAAAGAAGAAAATATACTGTAGGAATCTATTTACAAGAGGAACAAGGGGAAATGTTTTGGTTCTGGTCGAGAAAGCAAAAAAAAATGATCAGTATAACAAGAGAAGAATTAGAATATTTTATAAAGTTTAAGGGATTGAGGCTTGTTTCACCTAAAAATAATATAGCCCCAATTATAGGAATAAAAAATGTAGATGTTCAAAGTATAAATGAAGATATATATGTAAGATAAAAGAGAGGAATTTATGGAGAAAAAAATTTTAATTAGTGCTTGTTTGTGTGGTGACAAATGTAGATATAATGGAAGTGATGTCAAAAATGATTTGAAATTTGACGATAAAGAGGTATTAAAAATATGTCCGGAGCTATTGGGAGGGCTAGGCATACCAAGAGAATCTTGTGAAATTGTTGATGGTAGTGCTGAAGATGTAATAAATAGAACAGCAAAAATTATAGGAATATCAGGAAAAGATTATACAAACGAGTATTTAGAAGGAATGGAAAAAGCTATAGAATTAGTAAAAAAACATAAAATCGAGATAGCATATTTAAAACAAAATAGTCCTTCTTGTGGATATGGCAAAGTTTATGATGGTAAGTTTCGTGGAAAAATAATTGAAGGCAATGGTATATTTGCTGAAAGGTTAAAAAAATTAGGGATTAAAATTATAGGTATATAGAAAGAGGAGGAAAGCTAATTTTAGCTAACCTCCTCTTTTGACGATTGGAGCTGAAATATCAGTCGATTCTTGTGAAAAGAATTGAAACATCTTTCAATGTTGCTCCGGGTTCAATCGAAATGTATTCCCAATTAGGTTTAGAAATTCCAAAGAAATTGTAAACCATATTAGAAGAATCTGGAATGAAGGGTTCGTAGAGATTTGCGATGTTAACGATAAGTGCGATGCAAGTCGCAGTAGTATCATTAAACGCAGTAATGTCCTGTTTAACCTGAAGCCAAGGCTGTTTC
>CALVGY010000095.1 GCA_944327215.1 Candidatus Gastranaerophilales bacterium
ACGTTTAACGCGAACAGGTCAAGACAAGTCCCGCCGTCGACAATTAAAAAGGGGATAACATTTGTTATCCCCTTTTTAATATGCTTGATTGGTGATGTCTTAATTTTGCTTTTTCGGGTTAAATTATATTTAGTTATATTTTCATTGTAAGAGAAGCAAATTAATATAAATCTTGATTTAATTTTTAATTTGTATAATTATACAAACATAAATAAATAGATAACAAAGAATTTGTTATGAATAAGAGTGATTTAATTAAGCGTTGTCTAAAATTTCAAGATGCTCTTGAGACTTATCCTTTTAAAGATAAGACTTATGATGAGTATGCTGTTTTAAGACATAAAAGTAATGGAAAATGGTTTGGGTTAGTTTTTTATTTAAATGATCGTTTATGTATAAATTTAAAATGTAACCCTGTTGATTCTGCGATTTTGAGAGATGAATATAAATTTATTACACCTGCTTGGCATATGAATAAGGCTCATTGGATTATGGTAGATGTAAATAAATCTCCTAAGGATTTATTAGATGCTTTGATTAAAGAAAGTTTTAATTTGACTTTAAATAAGCAAAAAATCTGATTTTCGCATCTCATCTATCATTCTTGAAATCCGTTTTTTACATGCAATAATATTGGTATGATAGATACTATTACTGTAAAGGGAGCAAAAGAGCATAATTTAAAAGATGTTTCGCTGGAATTGCCGAAAAATGAATTAATCGTTTTTACGGGAGTTTCTGGGTCTGGAAAGTCTTCTTTAGCTTTTGATACAATTTTTGCAGAGGGGCAGAGACGTTATATAGAAAGTCTTTCCACTTATGCAAGACAATTTTTAGGTCAAATGGATAAACCTAATGTTGAGTATATAGATGGACTTTCTCCTGCGATTTCAATTGATCAGAAATCAACGAGTAATAACCCAAGATCAACAGTCGGAACTGTTACTGAAATTTATGACTATTTGAGACTTTTGTATGCTCGTGTAGGAGTTCCTCATTGCCCTGAATGTGGCGATGAAATTAAACCTCAAACAATTGATGAAATAGTAAATAGTATTATGAAACTTGAGGAAGGTACAAAAATTCAAATTTTGGCACCTATTGCAAGAGGTAAAAAAGGTGAATTTACATCAACATTTGAAGAATTAAGACAAGAAGGTTTTGTTCGTGTAAAAGTTGATGGAGAGATTTACAATCTTGATGAAGATGATGTTGAATTAGCAAAAACTAAAAAACATGATATTTTAGTAGTTGTCGATAGAATTGTAGTTAAGGAATCTGCTCAATCAAGAATTGCTGACAGTGTTCAAATAGCTTTGAAAAAAGCTGATGGACTTGCTGTCGTTGACGTGATCGGGGATAAAGAAATTGTATATAGCGAAAAGTTAGCTTGTCCTAGATGTAATTTAAGTTTTGAAGAACTAGCTCCGAGAATTTTTTCTTTTAACGCTCCTTACGGAGCTTGTGAAAGATGCTCAGGGCTTGGGGCAGATTTTGTAATAGATCCTGATTTAATTGTCCCTGATAAGAAAAAGTCTTTAAAAGATGGTGCAATTTATCCTTGGTCAAAGACTTCTACAAATTATTACGAAGATGTTTTGAAATCAGTTTGTTCTCAATATGGAATTGATATGGACAAACCATTTGAGGAATTATCTCAAAAAGAGCAGAATATAATTCTTTATGGTGGAGATGATATTATAAAATTTACTGTAATGAAATTCGGTACTCATCGTTATGAAACCAAATACAGAAGATTTGACGGTATTATTCCATATTTAGAAAAGCGTTATAACGAATCTAATGGGGAATATTGGCGAGAAGAAATTGAAAAATATATGACAACAACTCCTTGTCCTGCCTGCAACGGTGCCAGATTAAAACCTTTCCCGTTGGCGGTTACGATAAAAGATAAAAATATTTATGAATTTACTCTTATGTCTATTGATGATGAATTAGATTTTATTTCAGATTTATATTTAGAATTGAGTGAATTTCAGCTTCATATCGCAAAACAGATTTTAGATGAAATAAGAGCGCGTTTGAGGTTCTTAAAAGATGTAGGTTTAAGTTATCTAAATCTTGCAAGAAGAGCAGGTACTTTATCAGGTGGTGAGGCTCAGCGTATTAGATTAGCAACTCAAATAGGAAGCGGTTTGTCAGGAGTGTTATATGTTCTGGATGAACCTTCAATTGGTCTGCATCAAAGAGATAATGACAGATTGATAAAAACTCTTATAAAGCTTCGAAATCTCGGTAACACATTGATTGTTGTAGAACATGATGAAGACACAATAAGAAATGCAGATTACATTGTTGATATAGGTCCAAAAGCAGGAGTTAATGGCGGAAAAATTATTGCCTGCGGGGGTGTGGAAGATATTATAAAGGCAAAAAATTCAATTACCGGTAAGTATTTGAGTGGGGAAAAATACATCCCGATTCCTGAAAAAGTTCGTGAAGGGAATGGAAAATTTTTACATGTAAAAAATGCTCATATCAACAACTTAAAAAATATTGATGTTGATATCCCGCTTGGCAAAATTGTATGTCTTACAGGAGTTTCCGGATCCGGAAAATCTTCTTTAATGCAAGATTTAATCTATGAATATGCTGCACATAAATTAAGAGGGAATAAGCCAAAACCTCAAGGAGTTGATGAAATTACCGGTTTTGAAAATATTGATAAAATTATTGATATTGACCAATCTCCAATTGGTAGAACTCCTCGATCAAATCCTGCAACTTATACAGATTTGTTTACGCACATAAGAGAACTTTTTTCAAAAACAAATGAGGCAAAGTTAAGAGGATACAAACCAGGAAGATTTAGCTTTAACGTAAAAGGCGGACGATGCGAAGCATGTAAGGGTGATGGTGTATTAAAAATAGAAATGAACTTTTTGTCTGATGTTTATGTAAAATGTGATGTATGTAAAGGTAAACGCTATAACAGAGAAACTCTTGAAGTTAAATATAAAGGGAAAACAATATCCGATGTCCTTGAAATGAGTGTTAAAGAGGCTTTAGAATTCTTCGACAGCATCCCATCAATTAAAAATAAACTTCAAACCCTTAACGACGTCGGGCTTGATTATATGAAATTGGGACAAAGTGCGACAACTCTTTCAGGTGGAGAGGCTCAAAGAATTAAATTAGCATCTGAACTCAATAAACGTTCAACGGGCAAAACTCTTTATTTGCTTGATGAACCATCAGTTGGGTTACACTGGTATGATTTGGATAAACTGATTAAAATCTTGCAAAAATTGGCAGATCAAGGTAATACAATACTTGTTATTGAACACAATCTAGATTTTATAAAGATTGCAGATCATATAATTGATTTGGGTCCTGAAGGTGGAATTGGCGGTGGCAAAATAGTTGCTCAAGGAACGCCTTTAGAAGTTTCAAAATGCAAAGAATCATATACAGGGCAGTATCTTAACCCAATGTTGACAAATAGGATGAATTAAGATATCCTCAATAAAATAAGAAAGCGGGGTGTAATGGTAAAATTAAGGTTTTTAGTGCTTTTAATGGTATGTTTTTTTTGCAGTCCTGCTTTTGCAGATACAATAAGAGTTCAGGCATTGGAAGATTTTACAACGGAAAAGCCTTTAGAATATATGTCTGTAAAAGCATTGGATGATCTTGTATTGGATGAAAACTTAACAATCAAAAACGGGTGCATTATAAGAGGTCAAGTTGTTGACGTAATTAGCCCACAAAGGTTAAAGCGGAATGCAAATTTCAAATTTATCCCAACATCATATATAGGATTGAATGGAAATGTTATTGATATCAAAGGGTATTATCCAGCAAAATATGCAACAAAACTGAATAAAGGAGATATTGCGAAATCTGCTGCTTTAAGTGTAGGCAATCATTTCGTAAAAGGCCTTTCTCTTGGCTATAAAGCGATTGAAGGAGCCGTAAAAAATGAAAAAGATAATCGTTTTAAGTCTGGAGTAAACAGCCTATATGAAGCCTCCCCGTTTTCTTATGTAGAAAAAGGTAGTGATATTGTTATACAAAAAGACCAAGTATTTTTGCTAAACTTTAAAGCTAAAAATGGTATAGAAGATGAAGAAGAAGAAAAAGATTTGCCAAACTATGAATATGAACAACTTACGCCTGAGCAAATTAAAAACCAAGATTTAAATAATAAAAATAAGTAATTTGAAAATATAATTCCGAAACAATCTGTTGAGAAAAAATAAGCAAATAATGACTGCTGTAAACTCTATATTGTATAAAGATTGACTGTTTGTGCGAATTATGATATTATCCTGTTATGGAGAAAAATGTTATGAAAAAAATATTATTCGTATTTGCGTTGTTAATTGGTTTAGCTTTTCAACCGGCGTTTGCAAAAACTACTCCGGTACAAACATTGCAAGATTTTTCTATTAAAAATCCTTCAAAAACAATGTTAATCAAAATTTTATCTAACGTTCAACTTGGTGATGGGGTTATGCTCCACGAAGGTTATTATGTTTTAGGGCAGATTTTGGATGTTTCAGACTCCAATTTTGTTTTTATGCCTATAAAATTTCAAAATTTTCATAACGAAGTTTTCCAAATTAACGGTAATTTCCCTGCAAAATTTGTAGGTATGATTGATTCAAAATCTCAAACACCTCCTAATGGTGTTATTGCAAAGGATTCTAAATTCTTACTTGATTTTATAGAAACTGAAAATAAACCAGATCAACAAATCAGTGCTAAATATCAAAATATTAAAAATACTGATGGAGGTATTTCTGCTGTTGTAAACAGATCTGAACCTGTTTTGTACGATGGTTCAATTCCTCAAACAATGAAAGATTTCCCTGGGATTCAATTGGATTCATTTGACAATGGCAGTAATTTTAATATCCCTAAAAAGTTAATTATAGAAGCAGAAATCAAAGATAATAATATAAATTCATTGAAACAATAGTAGCAATAAAAAAATTAAACTTCTACTACAGTTTTGATTTTTCCCTTGCCTTCAAGGATGATTTCTGTGTCTTTTCCGTTTTCACTAATAATTAGGCGAGTTTTGACTACATCATTTTCTGTGAAACGTGAAATCTCTTTTATCTTTAAATCGTTCATATATAATCCCTTTCAAGCTTGTATATTATATGATAACAGATTTTTGAGGAATTTCAACCCTCCTGAGGATTAAAAACTGTGAATTTTATTTTTTGTTAACAAAAAAGTCCGGAAATTATCCGGACTTTTTTATTATAAAAACTATTGAATTAACCTTTGATTTGGCTCATAACTACATCAGCGAAGGTATCATGGCGTTTTTCCAAAACT
>CALVGY010000096.1 GCA_944327215.1 Candidatus Gastranaerophilales bacterium
TTGTGCATACTTTTTCAATTTATAATAAAAAAGAGATGTTTTGACCTCTCTTTTTATGGTGTCGACGGCGGGACTTGTCTTGGTCGCTCGCGTTTAACGGCAATTCCGTGTTTTGTTTTCGTGATTTCATCACTCCAAACAAAAGCACTCCAGCCTCAGCTCGCTCCCGCTGAACCCGCTAAAACAGATTTAAGCCCTCACCACTTGAACATATTAAAAAGAGGATAACAAATGTTATCCTCTTTTTAATGTCGACGGCGGGACTTGAACCCGCACGGGTTTCCCCACACGCCCCTCAAACGTGCACGTATACCGATTCCGTCACGTCGACTTGTATTTGGAATTGTCAAATTGCAATGACTTATTCATGCTTTTCTATTTTAACATAAAACGAAATTTCTTTGCAACAAACTGCTTTAATTTCAATTTAAAATAACTGTCTTTTATTTCTGGGCTAAAATAAAGCCACCAGCCAAATGGATATTCCTCTTGAATGTGATGCAATAGCTTTATATATTCTTCAAAATATCCTGACTTTATATCCTCTCTAAACTTGCCGAGCCAAGAGGTTGCCTTTGAAAAATAACCATTCACAAATATCCATTTATATTCTTCAAAAACTCCCTCATCTTTTAATAGTTTTTCTATCGCTTCAAAGACATATATCGGAGAATAATTTTGTTTTTTCTTATGAGCAGTAACTGATCCTGCTCTATTTTTGCGATATAAATATAAATTTTTAGGTAATAAGGCTATTCTTTCAGCCTTTATCATTGAATGGAAAAATAATAATTGATCTTGCCCTGCACGAATTTCTTGAAATCTTATATTATATTTTAACAAAAAGTCTCGTCTATACAATTTTGTCCAGGCTGTAGATGGGAATTTAAAAATTCTTGATTTTATATCTTTATAAGAAAAAACTTTATTTAAATATTTTTTAGGTAATTTATCTGCGCTATAACCACCTTTTCGCTTTTTGCCGTCATAATACGAATATGCTCCAAAAATTAAAATATCAGTCTGTTTTTCATCAGCAGCTTTGACAATAATATTTAAAGCATCTTTGATTAAGATATCATCTGCATCAGCGAAATAAACATATTCCCCACGAGCTATCTGCAAGCCATAATTTCTTGCAACTCCTGATCTTTCATTGGATTTGTTAATTACGACGATTCTATTATCTTTTTCTTTGTATTTGTTCAATATTTCAAGGGAATTATCTGTTGAACCGTCATTCACACAAATAACTTCAAAATCAGTAAAAGACTGACTTAAAATACTGTCTAAACACTCATTCAAATAATCATCTACATCATATACTGGAATAATAATTGACAATTTTGTCATACAAAAATTATATGACAAAAAATATTTGTGTCTATAGATAATTATATTTTATCTTCCAATTTCTGTAGCTCTTTGCGCCATAGATTTTGTAATATTAATCAATGCCAAGTTTGCTTCGTAAGCTCTTTGCGCTAAAATCGCATCAGCCATATCAACTGCAGGGTTTACATTTGAAGCTCTTATATAACCATTTGCATCTGCATCAGGATGTCCTGGACGATAAATCTTTTCACCTAATGTAGGATCTTCTACACAACCGTTAAATACAACCCCACCCTGTAAATAAGGTAAATTCCCAACTCCGAAAACATCTTCTTTCATAGTATTCATCAAACCATGGAAAGAAATATCTTCTGTAGCATTCAAAACCGGTATACGTCTAACATAATTTGGCGTATCTACGTTCGCAATATTTTTCGCGTGAATATCAAGCCTTAAGCCATGTGCTCTTAAAGCATTTGAGCCGATATTCATTGATTCCATAATACTCATAATTTACGCCTTCTTTCTGTTTGTTAATACCAATTTATATTGAGTTAAATATTTATATAAATATTACTTACCAACATTTATCACTGTTTTCATTTCAGTAATTATATTAGACATTCTTCTTGTTGCCATCGTGTAGAAAATGGAGTTTTCTTGAAGTTCCATCAATTCATGTGCCGGATCTATTTCTTCATTTTTTCTTTCATCTATAACACCTGATGGTCCAAGCTTTTCAGATAATTTTGTTTCCAAAGGGCTATTCATTGAACCCAAATAATCGGAAAAATTTATATCACGGCGGACATAACCCGGGGTATCAATATTGGCCAAGTTTGAACCCAAAGCTCTTTGTCTTTGAGCTATCAAATCCATCATTAATGAAACTTTTCCCATATTATCCAGTGAAGTGAACATTTTTGCCCTTTCTTTTTTATATTTTAATTACTGTTTGTTATTACTCTCTAATATTTATAGCTTTGTTGTACATATCATCTACAACTTTCATCATACGCATACTTGCAATCATTGATGCATTCATTCTTAGCATGTCGCTAACTGAGCCGTAGATATTTGTATTTGAATTTTCAAGATTATTCTGACAGAAGCAATCATGCTCTTTCACCAAAATTGGTTCGCCTGAATCTGCTGTCGGAACAAGCTTGTTCATCCCAAATTGTTCTAGGTTTTCTTGTGATTCAAAACGAACAAGAGGTATTGTCCCGATTTTTTTAGGTTTAGCCGTTGCTCCGTCATAGACCATGACTTCACCATTTGATTTAATTTCAAACTTGTAACAATTTGCAGGAATTTTTATACCTTCTCCGACAATCCAATCATCTGTAGTAACAAGATAACCGTTTTTACCTTGTTTAAAAGCTCCGTCACGAGTATAAGCGACTTGTCCGTCTTCTGACACTACAGGAATAAAGCCAACTCCATTGATTGCGACATCGTATGGGTTACTTGTTATTTGAATAGAACCCTGACTATAATCTGCTCTTACTGCACCTGTTATATAGCCGTCTTCTTTTAACATTTCCTCAAAATTCACGGCTTTATAACCTCTTGTATTTATATTTGCAAGATTATTTGCGACATAACCGAGTCTTTCAAACTGGTTTGAAGCATTATTTACACTTTTTCTAACTATACCTTGCATGCTGTACATAATTTATTCCTCACTATGAAGTAGTACCTAATTGGGATATAACTTTTTGCAAATTCTGATTTTGAATCATAAAAATTTGTCTGTTTGCTTCAAAATTTCTTATAATCGGCATCATTCCCAAAAATTCATTTTGCAATGATACGTTTGAGAATTCGTTATAACCCTGTTTAACTTGCGGATCCATTACAAGAACCCCATTTGAGTCAACGACTCCTATATATCCTGCATTTTCAAACTTCTTAGTATCTCTATTTAAGACGCTTACAAGACCTTTTGAATTTATTTTTATATCTTCAATTTTTTCAGGGACAATAGGAAGCTGAATAGGGACACCCGCACTTGAAAGAACTTTTCCATCTTCCAAAGTCAAAAGATTTCCTTCTTTATCAATTTTAAATCTTCCATCACGAGTAAGTTTAACTCCATCTTCGCTTTGAATTTGGAAATACCCTTTGTTTGCAAGTGCAAGATCTAAAGGGTTATCAGACATCGCAATACGTCCGATTTTGTCATCAACAGTCTGCGAAAGACCATGAACACCTAAAAATTCCGTAAAAGAAGATACTACAGGATCTTTTCTTTGATAACCGATTTTATCAAAGCCGATAACATTTTCGTTATACATTCCAATAAGTTCGCTTTGAACATGCATTGCTCGAAGCGAAGTTGTAATACCTTTTTCGCTGTACCTGATTCCACCGTGAATTATCATTACTACCTCTTTTTCTAATACAGTCGGATATTTTTGATTATTAATCAATTATTTTTAAGAAAATCATCCATTTGTATTAGATATAAGATATTTAATGATTTTTTTTATCAAGTCAATATTACTCAATTATTTCATATAACGATGGAGCTTCTTGAATACTTACATTATTCATTGGGACTTTTAACACTCTGGCACAAACTTCTCTGTTTGCATACTCAATCTTTATTATATCCCCTTCCTTTATTTGTTTGGAAGGTTTTGCAGGATTGCCATTTACATAAACTCGGCCCATATCTGAAACTTCATTTGCAACTGTTCGTCTTTTTATCAATCTTGAAACTTTTAAAAATTTGTCTAATCTCATAATTCCTATATATTATAATTTATGTTATAATTTGTCCAGAGGCTATAAATGAAAAAGAAAATTTTTTTATCACTAATTTCATTTCTTTTATTACAATGCAGCGTTTTTGCCAACACAATTAAATTTGCGCAAATATCAGATGCTCATTTCGTTAACAATGACAAATACAGAACAGAAGTACTTGAAGAAACAATAAAAGAAATTAACAATGATAAAGATATAGAATTTACAATTTTCACAGGAGATAATATTGATTCTCCGCACACGGAATATTTGCCGGAATTTATTAAACTGGCAAACAAACTTAACAACCCTTATTACATAGTAATAGGAAACCACGATGTATTTAGAAACAATGGGCTATCCAAAGAACAATATCTTCAAATAGTAAAAGACAATAATGTGTTTTATAAATACAAAAAACCGAATTACGTCTTTCAGAAAAACGGATTTGTTTTTATTGTTGTTGATGGCGCAAAAGAAATAATTCCAGGGACTAACGGCTATTACAAAAAAGAGACTCTCACTTGGCTTGACAAACAACTTGACAAATACAAGAAAAAACCTGTTGTAATTTTCCAACACTTTCCACTTGTATCTGAGCCGGAAATAAAATCTCATAGCGTGTACCAAAAAGAAGATTATCTGAATATGTTAGATAAACACAATAATGTAATTTCAATAATAGCAGGCCATTTACATTTAAATAGTGAAGTTATGCGCAATGGTGTCTATCATATCACAACACCAACTCTGCTTTATACCCCCCCTGTATTTAAAATAATTACAATCACAACTACAAAAGGCTTTTCTCCAATGATTTACACCGAATTGAAAGAAGTAGAAATGCCAAAACAATAGAATAGGATTGATTTTTTAATAAAAAAATATTATAATTGACTAAAAACTTGAATATATAAGAG
>CALVGY010000097.1 GCA_944327215.1 Candidatus Gastranaerophilales bacterium
CCCGGTAGCTGTGTTCCAAGCGGATAAGTGCTGAAAGCATATAAGTACGAAGCCCACCGTAAGATGAGATCTCTCATGACTCAAGTCAGTAAGTCCCCGTGCAGATTACACGGTTGATAGGTCAGAGATGTAAGAATGGCAACATTTTCAGTCGACTGATACTAATAGGACGAGGGCTTTTCCTAATGAATTTATTTCATTTTAGTTAAAGTGATTGCGTTGGCTTATAATCATTATGCAGCTTTCAGGGTACAGTAAATCCCATTTATAAGATTTGCTGGTGACCAAGAGTGAGGAAAACACCCGTTCCCATCCCGAACACGGTAGTAAAGACTCATATCGGTGAAAATACTTGGCGGGCCACCGCCTGGGAAGATAGCTCGTTGCCAGCGCCTATTTTTAAAAGCCTTTAACTTAATTGTTAGAGGCTTTTGTTTTTATAGTTATTTTGTGTATAATTATTTTATGAGGAAGTTTGAAAGAAGAGTTATTAGTTTTGTAATTTCGTTTTTTCTTATTGCAAGCGGCGTGTATTATTTGGGGTTAAATTATGTGCCTAAAAGCTTATATGATACCCAAGTTATGCCACCTGACAGGAAAGAAAATTATTATGTTGAGAATTGGTGTTCTCCCGAATTTGGACGACGTGAAGCTGTTCTGTGGGATATGACAAGAGTTGATTGCTTGACTAAGGATTATGCTATTGAATTTGATTTTGCAAAAAAATGGGCGGAAAGTGTTGGCCAGTCTTTGTATTATGCAAAGATGACAAATAAAAATCCTGCTGTTGTTTTGATTTTGACGAAGTGGTCTGATATTGTTTATGTAAAAAGAGTTGAACGTTTAAATAACGGGATAAAAATATTTTTAATTAAGGCTTTTTAGTTGACTATTAAAAAATAATGATTATAAAATAAGTATGACTATTTTGGAGTTATTTAAATTTAACAAAACTTGTGAACATTCAAAAGTAAGACCTGATGTTGATTATGCATATTGTCCTGATTGTGGGGAATTGATTGAAAATCAATGGTATCTTATAAGGTGTGTTTGCTGTGGGGTTAAACTAAAAGGTTTTTTAAAAAATGGGAAGATTATCCCTGAAAAGCATTTTTGTCACAACTGTGGGTCTAGAGATTTTGTTATTGAAAGAATTAGTAAAATTAATTTCATTGATATAAGTTATGCTGTGCTTGTAAAAGCTGTTGTTAATCATAAATTTACTAATTCTACCCAAAGTTGGGTGGAAGACGATTTTAGAACATCAAATTACAGACCGAGATTGCTGCAACAATCCCTATAAAATCTGCAATAAGTCCAACAATCAATGCGTAGCGGAATTTTGAAATTTTTACTGATCCAAAATATACTGCTAATACGTAAAATGTTGTTTCACTTGAGCCTACCATTATGGCTGCTAATTTGGTTGCATAAGCGTCAGGTCCAAGATTATGTGCAATATCTGAGAAAACGCCTAATGCAGCTAAACCTGAAAGAGATCTTACAATCATTACAGGAATTGTATCGGCCGGAACATTAAAGAAATTTAAAATGGGAGCTAGTGCGTGAGATGTCATTTCAATTAGTCCTGAAGCTCTTAGCATTGAGATGGCAACAATGATTGCGACAAGATATGGAATTATATTAACAGCCACGTGAAAACCGTCTTTTGCCCCATCTGTGAATGTCTCATAAAGCGGGACTTTTCTTAGTAAACCAACTGTAAGTATTATTACTATTATTGCCGGAAGTGCCCAAAGAGATATAATATTCATTAGAGTGTGAAACATTAATTACTCTCCTTTTGCGGCTTCCAAAATTTTTCAAATATTTTTGATATAGTAATTGCACTTAAAAAAGTTATTGACGTAACAAGAAGTGTTGGTGCAATGATTTCTGTAGGGTTTTTGTAGCCTATTCCTATTAAGACTGCTATGACTGTTGCCGGGATAAGCTGAAATCCTGCAGTGTTCATTGCTAATAACATACACATAGCATTTGATGCAGATTTTTTGTCTTTGTTTAACCTTTGTAGTTCTTTCATTGCTTTTATCCCAATAGGGGTTGCGGCATTGGCTAGACCTAGTGCATTTGCAGAAAAATTCATTGCAATATCTCCAATTGCCGATGATTCTTCTGGTATTTCTTTAAATAAGTGTTTTGTTATAGGTTTGATAATTTTTGCAAGTAATTCTACAAGGCCTGATTGTTCGGCAATTTTCATTATTCCAAGCCAAAAACACATAATCCCAATAAGAGAAAATGCAACTTTTACAGAAAGTTCAGCACCTGACAATATTGCATTTACGACATCAGATAATTTACCGTTAATTGCGCCGACTATAATTGAGATTACTATTAAAAAATAAAATATGTAATTCATAAATTAATTAAAACATCAAATAATAATTCGGTCAAATATATTAATGCCTGTGATGATGGTGATGGTGATGGTAATAAGGATTATGATGGCGTGGAGGAGGTGGTGGCAGATATAATGGGTATATTGGAACAATTGGGACTGATATATTTGGGGTTTCAAATTGAGAATCGTAAGCATCCATTATGTTTTCGTATTCGTCAAAATTTATTGAATTTGGGTTTGAATCTTCTTCATTATATTTTTGAGCTACTTGTCTAAATTGGTTTCTCCATTGATAAACCATTGAGGTGGTTGCCCTCATTGGATTAAATGCATTCCAGTTGTTTATTTCCGTTGCTACAACTTCATTTTCGGATAGCAAGCCATTTGAATTCTTGTCAATTTCTGAAAAACGTTCTTCCCTTGATTTGGAGTATTCTACGTTTCTTGCATCTCCGTATTTAAAGCTAGAAGGTACTTTTACTTTATTTGAAACTTGAATATATGTACTGTATGGGAAAATCGGGTATTGAGCTTCTGCTTCTGTTGCCGGAACCATTGCAGCGAGAGCTATTGCTGCTGCTCCTGCAGCATTTTTAAGTTTATTCTTTTTAGATTTGTCACCTGTAAAAGTTGGTGCAGTTTGATAAGTTATTGCCGAAATTTTCATATATATCCCTCAATTTTTGACCATACATTTATAATATTCTATAAAAATTTCTTGTGTTTATTCTTTAAGAAAAATTTACAAAAAAATACACCGACTTATATAAAGCCGGTGTATTTTTGTTCTAATTGAAACTAATTAGTGGCAAAGTGAACATTGACCGCTGCAAGAAAGATTAAGAGCTTCTTTAGCTTCTTCCATTCTTACTTTAATACGTCCGTCAACTGCAATGCCTTCACCTGTTGTTTCAGAGATTAACAATGGGTTAATATCTAATTCATCGATGAATTTGAAGTCACTTACTAATTGAGATAATCTCAATAGTGTTTCTTGAATTTGGTCGATTTGTGCAGGTTTTGTTCCTCTTGCACCTTCTAACAATTTGTATGCTTTTACGGATTTAATCATATCCATTGCATCAAGATCTGTTAATGGAGCAATTCTGAATGTTACGTCTTTCATAACTTCAACGAATACGCCACCTAAACCGAACATCATCATAGGACCGTATTGAGGATCTGTTGCAATACCGCAAACCATTTCACGATTACCTTTAACCATTTCTTGAATGATTACACCTTCAAGACCTTCTAACAACCCTTTTGCTTCTAGTCTTTCTAACAATCCTTTGTATTCTTTTCTTAATTGTTCTTCTGATTTGATGTTAACAACAACACCGCCAACATCTGTTTTGTGTGAAGTTGTTTTTGATGTCATCTTCATTACAACAGGATAACCAATTGAATTTCCAAGTTCAACAACTTCTTCTTCGTTTGTTGCTAAACCGTATTTGCATGCTCTGATACCGTATGCTTGTAATACATCAATTGATTCAAGTGTTGTAAGTTGTGCACGATCTTCTGATAATGCTTTTTTGATAATTGATTCAACTTTATCTCTATCTACATCGTAGCAAGGAATTTTACCTTCTGCTCTTTCCATCCACAATCTTTGTTGATTTAATCTGTTTAAACCATCTGCAGCTTGTTCTGCATACATAAAAAATGGCATATTAACATTCATATCTGAAAGTTTTGAGAAGAATTCATTCTTAGTCATGAATACACCAATAATTGGTTTTTGTGGGTTTTTAGCTTTGATTTCCATTAATGCTTGTGCAACATCAATATCTTTCAATCCTAAGAATGGTAGATAGATTGTTATAATCATATCAACATTTTCATCAGCAATTACTGTTTCAAGAGTTTGTTTGTAGTGTTCAATAGGAGCTGATGCAATCATATCGATTGGATTTTTAACTGATGCTGCTGATGGTAAGAAGCTTCTTAATTTTTCTTTTGTAGCATCAGAAATTTTTGCCATTTGCATTCCATATTCACAAACAGCATCTGTTGCCATAATACCAGGGCCGCCTGAGTTTGTGATAATTGCTACTCTGTCACCTTTTGGAATTGGGCAGTTTGCAAATACTTTTGCTGTTTCAAATAAGTTTTGTAATGAAAATTCTCTGATAACACCTGATTGATGTAACAATGCTGCTGCAGCTTTGTCTGCACCTGCTAATGAGCCTGTGTGAGATGATGCTGCTGATGCTCCTGCTGCTGAACGACCTGCTTTTAATGCTAAAATAGGTTTTTTCTTTGTTACACGTGATGCTAATTTTCTGAAGTTTGCTGGATTTTGGATTGATTCCATGTATAACAAGATTTGTTCTACATCGTCATCATTTTCCCAGTATTCAATTGCTGTTTCAGCATTTACATCTGCTTGGTTCCCAATTGAAATGAATTGTGCAAAACCTAGGTTTAAGTCTTTCAATATGTTTAAAATACCGCCGCCTAATGCACCTGATTGTGATACGAAACCGATGTTTCCTCTTTCTGGCAAGCTTTCTGCAAAGCATCCGTCCATTCTGATTTCAGGGTTTGTATTTACAACACCTAAGCAATTTGGACCTACACATCTCATACCGTATTCTTTAATTTTTTCAACTAATTGTTTTTCTAATTCTGCACCTT
>CALVGY010000098.1 GCA_944327215.1 Candidatus Gastranaerophilales bacterium
GAAGGCATATTAGGATATTTTGCGGCAAAATTATCAGCAAACATTTGAGCAAGTTTATTCGCTTGTAAATCATAGGCATCTTTATCCTGCCACATTTCTCTTGGATCAAGATTATTTTCTGGAACCCCAGGACAAGAAATTGGATAATCAACATTGAATATATCATGATGTTTATATTCAACATTTTCTAAATTCCCATTTAATGCAGCTGTAACCATAGCTCTTGTATAAGCTAATTTGATACGACTAGCTCCTGATGCAGCGCTTCCGCCGGCCCAACCTGTATTTACTAAATATACTTTTGTACCGTATTTATCTAAATTTTCACCAAGCATTTTTGCATAAAACTTTGCATTCATAGGCATAAAAGGTTCGCCAAAAAGCGTTGAAAAAGTGGGCTGTGGTTCAGTTACGCCACGTTCTGTCCCTGCTAATTTTGATGTAAAACCAGTTACAAAATGGTACATTGCTGCATTTTTGCTAAGTTTTGAAATAGGTGGTAATACCCCAAACGCATCAGCTGTTAAAAATATAACGACTTTCGGAATCCCGCCAACCCCAGGAATTTGAGCATTTTCAATATAATCAACAGGATAACCGACTCTGGTATTTTCAGTAATACTTCCATCTGAAAAATCTATTTCGCGTGTTTCAGGGTTCATAATTACGTTTTCCACCAATGCGCCAAATTTTATTGCATTATAAATTTGAGGTTCATGTTCTTTTGAAAGATTTATACATTTTGCATAACATCCGCCTTCGAAATTAAAAATACCATCAGAAGACCATCCATGTTCATCATCTCCTATCAATTTTCTGTTAGGATCTGCAGAAAGAGTTGTCTTTCCTGTCCCTGACAATCCGAAAAAGACTGCGGTATCACCTGTTTTTGGATCCATATTAGCAGAACAATGCATAGGAAGAACATTTTTCTTTGTCATTACATAATTCATTGTTGAAAATACAGATTTTTTAATTTCTCCTGAATATTTTGATCCGCAAATAATAATCAAATGAGCTTCATAATCTATAATTATTGCGGCTTCCGAATTTACTCCATCAACTTCAGGGTTACATTTAAAATTAGGTATGCATAGAATTGTATAATCGGGCTCTCCATAGTTTTTAAGTTCTTCTTCTGTAGGTCGAATAAGCAATTGGTGAATAAACAAGTTTTGACTTGCCAATTCATTTATTATACGAAATTTTTGTGTATAATTTTTATCTGCACCTGCTAAACCGTCAAAAATAAAAATATCTTTGTTTTGAAGATATGCGACTATTTTATTTTTTATTGAGAGGAATTTCTCTCGGGTTATAGGTCTGTTAACTTTTCCCCAAGCTATGTCATTATGAACAGAAGGAGTATCTACTATAAATTTATCTTTTGGAGAGCGCCCTGTATATTTTCCGGTCATAACAACAAGAGCTCCTGTATTACTTAAAATACCTTCCTCTCTTCTTAATGCAGTCTCTATCAATTTTGCAGGACATAAATTCCTATATATAGATTTTGCATTAATAATCCCAAGTTTTTCCAATCCATAAGTTTCCATATAACGCGCACCTCACCTTGCTAATTTTACTCCAATTTTCATAAAAGTTCAACATTTAGCTCTGAAAAATTAATACAACAACGTATAACAACGACTTTTCAGTTATATATTAATAATTGACATGAAATTTCTGGATATATATAATTTTTATATTATGCTTAACATTAAAAATATTAAACTTTTTATTATCCTTTTTATTATAATATGTATTTCTGCGGGTTACTATTACATATCAAATAAAGAAATAACTTTTTTGTACTTAAATCCATATACTGAAACAAGCGGATTCCCAAGTATTGCAAGGACAATAAAAGAACTTAATAACGCTTTTGAATTTACTCAAAAGAATTCCAAAGCGGAAGGTAATGATTTTAAATATATATTTAAAAATGCATACGGATCAGGTTTTTTAAAAAACAACCCAATACCAAATGACCTTGATTTTGCAGTCGGGATTTATTTAGGAGAATACAATTTTGACAAAAATTCTGCAGAAGATATAGCTAATTCTGTTGTAAATAAAATGGATTCTTTTCAGTACTTTTTTAATTCTTACGTAAATACTTTGCAAGATTCCACTCTATACATAGACCAAACAGCATTTCAGGTACTTGAAAACACATCTTCAATCCATGCAAAAAATACAAAAGATATCGCAACTTATCTTCCAACAGTCTTGGAAGGAAAAGATTACGTTAAATACACTCAAAAAACAATGGATGGGACACGAAATAGCGAAAAAGTTGAATTACCTTACTTTTTAAAATCAAATGAAATTTTAATCGAGAATTATTCTCCTATTAATTTATTCAGTGATGAAGTTTTTTATAATAAAAATATGCCTCGTTATATTAGAACAATATCAATAATTCCAGAATTTTTTGTCAAAATAAAAACAAAAGATAAAAGTGTTATGGTAGAAATTGTACCAGAAGCATTTTTAGGAGAAAGATTGCAGTTATCAAGAAGATTTTTTGCTTCCACAGTATTTATCGATCTTGCATCAGAAAAATTTTTAAATAACTTATCATATATTAATGACGATGAAGAATATTTATATTACAGAATGTTTTCCTATCGCAGACATTTGCAGGAGATTTCAAATCTTAAGCTGATAAAAGACAGGCCTGTAAAAATGTTAAAAAGAATTATGCAAACTGCCGATATCATATCACCTGCAATAGATATTGACACTTATGATGAAATATCTAAAGTAATTCAAGAGAACTTGTCTAATAGAGACATTCAGCTTTTAAACGAATATTCAAATATATGTACAACACTATACCAAATAGCAGAATCTCCACAATTATTTTTACATCTTAAGGGTCAACACAAAATTAAAATAATGTATGATACAATGACAAAATGTCTAAATGAACTTGACTCCCGCGGGAATATAGATAAAAAAGTTATTGCTAATCTAAGAAAAATACAAACTCAACAACTTCAAAAAATGTTTCTTATTCGTACAGAATCAGAAGTTATCAAATTTAGGGCACTACTGTTTACTAAAACAATAGTCATTATCCAAAATACAATAAATCAAACAATATTTGAAAATTTACTTGATAAAGACAAATTAAATTCTTACATAGCTCTGTTCAATAAAATCTATACAGACGCCGGTTACCATAAAGTTTCCTTATATTGGCTTAACCAAAACACTATGGGAATTTTAAAAGATGATTTTACTCAAGAAATAAAAGATTACAATAAATTTGCGAAAGATAATGATTTGTCAAACGTCGAATACAAGCTTCTTTCCCAAGACCAAACTCCAAAATCCGCAATTAAATACTCTGTATGGGCAAGAAATAACGCAAATACGATAGAAGAAAATAATTACCAAAATTTGCGTAATGCTTTACTAAAAGATAAAAAGAATTTTAAAATTAAACGCAAATTTGTTTTTATAAATTAACCCAAAATTCGATCTTTTAAACTGTACGATATAGCATAATAACTAACTAAATAAATTAATATTTTAATTATACAAATATATTTATTAATCTCAAAATGCATAAATATCAACTGCACAGAAATGAAAAGAATAATACCGACTGCAGCAATATATAAAAAAGTTTTCAAGATTTTTGCATAATTTAAATAATCAAAACTTCTGAATTTTACAACCAAATTAATAAAAATAAGTAAAACTTCACTTAAAAATAAAACAACAGCTGCACCCAATAATGAATATGCCATAATCATTTTCATATTTATAAAATAAGCTAAAATTGCGATAGATACCCCTAATATCATTTCAATATAAGTTCTGTTTTTCAAATGATATTTTATATTTATCAATTTTAAAAACTCATGCAAAAAAATTCCCAACGCAAAAAATGGCAACATTACATATGCCATCTCATAATTTTTGGGCAGCATAATATAAACAACTTCTTTAGAAAAATAACAAAATACGCACAATATCGGGATTAGCAAAAAGCAATAAAGCTGTAAAATGTTAGTAAAATAAGATTTATAAAACCTTTTTAGCTCAAATTTTCTTATAATCACAGGAAAACTCGCAAATGTAAAAGCTGTAACAAGCGGTTGTATAATATTTCCAGCCAGCATCCAGGAAATTCCAGTTATTGCAGTATTTAAAAACTCATGCAAGTTTTGGAATATTAATTTAGAATAATTTAAAATTGACCAATAAGCAGCATTTGTAACAATCAGAGGCAATCCGTATTTCAATACTTCGCAAAGGATTTTTGTATTAACATATTTTTCAACTTTATAATTCAAATAAATTGATTTTATAATACACACATCAATCAATACAATTGCAACCATCATCGCAAACAAAACGGCATGAGCATTCGGAATTATTTTAGTAATTGCAAAAAATAATATAATAAAAGACAATTGATACAAAAGAATACTAAATGTATATAACTTTGCCTGATTTCTCACACGCAAAACCTGATACAAAAACTGTCTTATCCCGCAAGGAATAACAAGTATAGTTGTAAACAAAAAAGAAGTGTTATCAACTGCAAATTTTTCTAATATCAAATCTTTAAAAAAGAAATAACAAAGAATTATAATAAAATACACTGCCAATGAAAGCCAAAAGATACTGGAAAAAAATTGAGAGAGTGCATTTTTAATATTATATTTTTCATAAAATCTGAGAACAGCTTTTGTAATCCAATCAAAAGAACAAGTACATATCAAATTCAACATTTGCAATGCAATAAGATAAATACTAATTTGTTTTTCATTTAAAAAATAAGCAAAAAGCGGAATTATAATGGCTGAGTTTAAAATAATTAAAATTCTTGAAGGCAGATAAGTCATTATATTATTAAAAATTAAATAATAATTTTTCCTTATACTT
>CALVGY010000099.1 GCA_944327215.1 Candidatus Gastranaerophilales bacterium
CAACATCTAAGTTTGGAAGAAATTTAGATGAAGAAACAATTTCTCCGTAAGATGTTGCGCTATCACCTTTCGTAAATTGAATAATTAAAACTTTCCAGCCGTGTCCTAATGCTCTTAATGCTAACCCTAAAGATGCTGTAGTTTTACCTTTACCATCTCCTGTGTAAATTTGTATGTACCCATGCTCTAACACGACTAACTACCTCCAATAAACTGATAAGTTCCTCTATCCTTATTTTAACGAATTTTCCTCACTATTTAATCGTTCCAAGGATGTATAAATTTCTCGAGCAAAAGATGGATAAATGTATCTATCCCCACTCCCAAGATTTTGTATATTTATCATAGAACTAAATTAAAAAAAATAAATAGCTTTAAACATTTTCATGACAATCTTTTTACAATTAATTTTGTTAAAATTCTCCAAAATAACATTTGGTGTGCGTTTAAGTGCAAAATATAAATTTAAAAAAAATTTACTTAATTTTTGTAAAGGAAATGTTAAAATCTCTTGCAAAGCTTCAATAAAGTCTAAGCATGGCTCTTTTAAATTAATTATAAAATATTAATATTATTAATATTTTTAAAATTAATAATAAAGTTTATTGCTTTATCATTGTTGCAATTAAATTTAAAATAACGGGAATAAATAAATTAATGTTGCAATATAAAAAATTATAAAAGGTTCTCAAAGCATTTATTTTATATGTTAATTTATGTAACAATATGGAGTATTTATGAAATTAAATAAATTAAAAAGTTTTTTTATTAATAGAGTTATTAAGAAAGAGATGAGCAAATAAATGAGTTACGAAGCAGGACTTGTAAAACTTAAGATGACTTCAAACTCCTCTACAAAGAAGAGTGTAGCAAGCTCTATTTCCACTGCCACAAGAAGTAGCAGTGCATCTTCTTCTATGTCGAGAAATGGATCATTATTTGGAATATATGCTCAACGTTCAACTGTTGGTTTAGGTAATCACTATAATTATTTGGGATATAATAGTAGTGCAACTTCAGCATTAAGACATTCTCTTAATGATAATAGAACAATTGTATTAAATAATAATGTAGGTTATGCGCCAGTGCCAAGCAATGATAATTCAAACAAATTCTTAGGAATAATGATGGGTGTCGGTCTCGGTGTGGGTCTTTTAGGGACTTTGTTCAAAGGTATTACAGATCTTAAAGCATCAAAAGATGTAAATCAAACTGTTACAAATGGAAATTCCCCAACTAATCCAAGTACCCCAACTAATCCAAGTACACCAACTAATCCAAGTACTCCAACTAATCGTACAATATCTGGTAATAATACTTCTGTAGGATCTTCAGGTGATACTAATGCTTTAAAAGATATGGAGGGTGCAAAAGATTCTACGACTTTGCGTTCAGCTATTGAAAATGCAGAAGCAGATATGGCATCTATGGATTCAGAATTGAAACAATTAAAGTCTCAATTGCCATCGTTGCAAAAAGCATCTGAGGAAGCAACAAAACAATTGAAGGAACTCGAACCAAAAGTTGCAGAAAAAGAAAAAGAAGTAAAACAAAAAGAAAATACCGTATCAGAAAAGGAATCTGTTTTAAGTGCTACAGAAAAAGATAGAAACTCCAAATTAGAAGTAGTTAAAAATATGGAAGCAGCAGTAGGAGAGGCTGCTACAAATTATACAAAAGCATCTGAAGCTTTAGTAAATGCAGAAGCAACTTTAGCAAGTACCCCTGAGACAATAATTGGTCCTGATGGTAATGAGATACCTAATGAACCTGCTTATTCAAATGCTAAAAAGGCAGTCGAAGTTGCCAAACAACAAAAACAAGAAGCTAAAACAAAATTAGATGAAGCAAAAGCAAATCATGAAAAAGCTGTAGAAAATTATGAAAAATCAATTACTGCTTATGAAAATGCTGCAAAAGATGTTCAAACAGCAAAAGATGAATTAAAGACTGCAAATTCTGAACTTGAAAAAGCTCAAGAAGAATTAAATGAACTGAAAAAACAAGAATCTGATGCTAATGGTAAAGTAAAAGCTTATGAAGATGCATTGGATAAGGAAAAACAGTTAACAAGTGATATTAAAAAATATGGTGATGAAATTACAGAACAAAAAATTCGTTTAACAAATCTAGAAAGAGAAGAAAATAATAAATTGGATAATACTAATGATAAAATGAATGCATTGGCTGATAAAATTGATGATAGAAATCAAAAAATTGATACCAGTGATGGGCTTAATTTAATGGAAAAACAAAGAATGAATAGAAATGAAAAAAAATCCGAAAAATATGAACAGTTGACGAGTGTTAGAGATGATTTAGAGAAAAAAGTAAATTATACAAAATTGTATAGTGATACATCTAAGGCACAGACAATCGGAGGTAAAACATTCAGAACAGGTTCATATAATGGTGAAACTCTATATATGATAGGGGCAAAACCTGTTACTCAAGAAGAATTTGAAAAAGCTAAAAAGGCTGCAAAACAATTAATTTCGGGATAACGTAACAATTAATTAACATAAAACTTTACTTTTCTTTACTTTTATATATATATATTTTATAATATTTGCAGACAGTATTGTCATTATAAAAAGAACGGGAATCCCCGTTCTTTTTTAGCTAATTTGTCAGTCTTCTATATTATAGAAGGATTAGAGAAAAGGTAAGGTTAATTTTCATGAAACAGGATATTAACAGGCATGAAATTTTAGAAAAGATTACACCGCTGATTGAAAATACAGCTATGAGGTTTGGTTATATCCCTATAGAAATTGAATTTGTAAAAGAAAATCATCGCTGGTATTTGAGAATTTATTTATACTCAAAAGAAAAAGATGTTACTCTTGACGATTGTGAAAAAGTTACAAGGAGTTTGTCTGACTTTTTGGATGAACTTATTCCTGTCAAATATTATTTAGAGGTTTCATCCCCAGGGCTGGAGAGAAAATTTAAGTCTGATAAGGAATTTGTTTACTTCAATGGTCGGAGAATAAGTTTAAAATTAAAACAGCCTTTAGAAGGTGAAACAGAAAAAATCTTTAAGGGTGAAATATTAGATTATGACGATGTAAACGGGCTGAAATTCTTCAGATTTGATGACGGAAAAGAACTTGAAATCCCGAGAGATAATATTCAGTCTGCAAAACTTTATATTGATTAAAGTAAAAAACGAAAGGAAACATAAATATGATTAAAATCGGTACAGCGTTATTTGAAGCTTGCGAAGAACTTGAAAGAGAACGAGGAATTTCTAAAGATGTTCTTATTGCATCTTTGTGTGATGCCATGGTTGCAGCTTACAAAAAACACATGAGAATTAAAGAAGCTACAAATATTGAAGCTATTTTAGATGAACAATCAGGAGAGATTGGTGTTTTTAGAACAAAGCTTGTTGTAGATGAAGTAGAAGATCCAGATACTCAAATATCTTTGGCA
Organism: Candidatus Gastranaerophilales bacterium; assembly: GCA_944327215.1. Classification (GTDB taxonomy): domain Bacteria; phylum Cyanobacteriota; class Vampirovibrionia; order Gastranaerophilales; family Gastranaerophilaceae; genus Stercorousia. Next base: position 3,439 of record CALVGY010000099.1, read on the forward strand.
AAGGCACAAGAAATAGCAGAAGATGTTGAAGTAGGCGACGAAGTAAAAATAGAGGTTACTCCTGAGCAATTTGGGCGTATTGCTGCACAGTCTGCAAAACAAGTTATTACTCAAAGAATTAGAGAAGCTGAAAGAAACCTTGTATTGCAAGAATTCATGGAGAAAAAAGGAACTCTTACAACCGGTATAATTCAACGAGTTGAAAACCGTAACGTAATAGTAAATATTGGTAAAATTGATGCAATTATGCCTCAAAAAGAACAAATTCCTGGAGAATATTACAAACCTGGTAACAGAATAAGAGTTTTTGTCTTGAACGTAAAAGAAACAACAAGATTGCCACAAGTAATTGTTTCTCATGCTCACGCAGAAATCGTAAGAGAATTATTTGAACTTGAAGTTCCTGAAATTGAAGATGGAATTGTTGAAATTAAATCAATTTCAAGAGAAGCAGGTTACAGAACAAAAATTGCTGTATGGTCAAATGATCCGGAAGTTGATTCAGTTGGCGCTTGTATCGGACCTCGTGGTTCTAGAATTCAAACTATTGTTTCAGAATTAAAAAATGAAAAAATTGATATCGTAAGATATTCAGAAGATCCTGTTGAATATATTGTAAACGCATTATCACCTGCAAGAGTTGTATCAGTTGATATCTTAGCAGATGATGAATATGCGCACGAAGCAATGGTTGTGGTTCCGGATGATCAATTGAGTCTTGCAATCGGCAGAGAAGGTCAAAACGTAAGACTTGCTCATAAATTGACCGGTTGGAAAATAGATATTAAGAGTGTTTCTCAAATGGAAAAAGCTGAAGCTGCAAATTTTGATAATTACGAAGAACCAGCAGAAGAAGTTGAAGAATCTGATGAACCGGATGAACTTCAACAAGAAATTGAAGAAGAAATGAACCAACAAGCATACGATGAAGATGATCTTCCGCAAGAAAATGGAGAAGAAGTTTCAGAAGATGATGAAATATAATAAATTTATTAATCTAAAAAGCGTTTATTTTTGTAAATAAACGCTTTTTTTGTAGCAAAAATTTTTTCCCTTGGGTTTTATGTGTCTTATTAACAAAGGAGGTTGAATGAATAATACTATTAGTTTTACGTCAAGTTATCGTTTCCCAATGACACAGCCAGGTTTAAACAGATTTAAACGGGAAGCATTGGTTCCGGAACTTCTTAAATATTCAGGAAAGATAGATATTTTTCAAATCCCGAAAACAGGAAAGGGAAATGGTAGAATCTCAGTAAAAGCAAATTTGGATTCTCTTGTGGAGGGGATTTTAAAGAAATTTGGGTTTAAAAGATACCAAAAAATGCCGTTGCACGATGCCCCAATAGAAAAAGTTGATGAATACGTTCGAACAATGAACAGAACTGGTGCTTATATTCAAAAAGGCATGCAAAAGCCTCGCAAAAAAAAAATAAATTAAGGTAAAAACATATCTGAATATAACAAC
>CALVGY010000100.1 GCA_944327215.1 Candidatus Gastranaerophilales bacterium
GAATTGATTTTACTACAGGAACACCAATTGATATATTAGGAACAAAATGTCCATCCATAACATCTATATGAAGCCACTGAGCTCCTGCATTTTCAACTTTTTTAATATCTCTCTCAAGATTTGCAAAATCTGCTGATAATATAGATGGTGAAACAATATTTGACATTTTATATTACTCCAAATATTTTACAAGCTTCATACGCAGCGTGCTGTTCAGCTTCTTTTTTAGTTTTTCCGGAACCTGATGCCACAACTTTTCCTTGATATGATACCTCTACTTCAAAAGTCTTGTCATGAGCAGGACCAATTGCATTAACCAATTTATATACAGGCGTTTCCTTAGTTACAGATTGCGTATATTCTTGCAGTAATGCCTTTGCATTATATTTCTCAAAATTCTTATCAACTTCTTCAATATAAGGCATTAATACATTATTTAAAAACGGAACTAATTTATCAAATTTATTATCTAAATAATAAGCTCCTAAAACAGCTTCAAAAGCGCAGGCACAGACAGATTCAATATGAGCAACTCCTTGTTTTGCTTCATGGGGAGCGACAACAATTAAATCACACAATCCTATATTATGTGCAATTTTTGATAAGGTACTATCTGAAACTACAATAGAGCGAATTTTTGATAAATCCCCCTCGGCATAATCAGGATATTGATTATACAAAATAGTTGAAGCAATCAACTTTAATACAGCATCGCCTAAAAACTCAAGACGTTCATAATTTTCACAATATGGTAATTCTTTTTCTTTTGTATAAGAAGGATGAGTCAAAGCCCTTTTAAAAAGGACAGGATTATCAATCTTTATCTTGAAAATCGCTTCCAATTCCTTCATCTAAAACAAACCTTTTAAATAATTTATAATATCATGCGAAAATACAAAATATTTACAGAAATAATACATTACAGGGATTGTAAAAATAAAGCTGTCTGACCTGTCAAGAAAGCCGCCATGTCCAGGTAAAGAATTTCCTGAATCTTTAACACCAGCATCGCGCTTAATCAAAGATTCACATAAATCACCAATTTGAGCAAAAATTGTACAAATTATACCAACTAGCACAGGTATATACCAACTTATTTCAACAAAGAAATAATTAATAAATAAGCCAATTATACAAGCACCTATTACGGCAGATATAGCTCCGCCTATAGAACCTTCAATTGTTTTATTAGGGCTTATTACAGGTGCCAATTTGTGTTTTCCAAATCTTGTACCCGCATAATAACAACCAATATCAGTCATCATAATTGCCACAAACATCATAACAACAAAGCCTAAACCGTCATTATATTGAGAAGAACTAATATCTCTTAAAAGTTGAAGATGCAAAGGGAAATACCCACAATAAACAAAGCCCAATATAGTTGTTGCAACGTTTGCAATATAAGGCTGACGGCCTCTGAAAAGAACCCACATAAATGCCGCAAATGTACAAACAGTCAAAGCAAGTGCAACATATTGAGTTCTGTCAAAATATGTAATAATTGCAAGTAATGCTTCTGAGGCGAGAATTATTTTCAAACTTGGATAAAAACCTTTATGCTCTAGAATTTTTACATACTCTTTTGATGCAAAATAAATTACACAAGTAAGTAGTAACAATAAAGCTACACCACCAAGCATAATACACCCCATGGCAACAGTGCCCATTATAAAACCTGTGAGCATTCTTGTAGCGTTTTTATTCAAGCCTTTATTTTCTTCCATTATACGGTCATAACCTCTTTTTCTTTATCTGATACTGCTTTATCAATTATTCCTGTATATTTGTCAGTTAATTTTTGAATTTTGTCCTGATTATCTTTTACAGTATCTTCAGGAAGATTTTCGCTTTTTTCAATTTTCTTCAAATCATCAGTCATATCACGACGGATATTTCTTATTGCGACTTTAGAATCTTCCCCGATTTTCTTAACTTCTTTGGCAGTCTCACGTCTGCGTTCTTCTGTCAAAGGTGGGAAAGGTAATCTAATACAAATACCATCACTGTTTGGAGTTATACCAATTTCAGCTTTTATAATAGCTTTTTCAATTTCTTTTAAAATAGATTTATCATAAGGAGTAATAACAAGAGTTGTACCTTCCTGAACAGTAACCTGTGACATTTGTCTTAAAGGAGTAGGTGCTCCATAATAATCTACTAAAACTTTATCTAAAATCATAGGATTTGCTCTGCCTGAACGGATTGAACCGAACTCTCTGTGTAGCTGAGCTATCGCTTTTTCCATTTTTTCTTCGCCGAATAAAAATAATTCATCTAATGCCTCAGACATGTTTTTCTCCTTATATCTTAATTTATATATGTTCCGATTTCTTTGCCTTTTAAAATATCCGAAATTGCATCCTTTGCATCAAAATCAAATACAACTATTGGGATATTATTTTGTTTACATAAAGCGCAAGCTGATGTATCCATAACTTTCAAGCCCTTTACGATGATATCATCGTAGCACATTTTATCTAATTTTTTAGCTTCAGGATTTGTTTTTGGATCATCTGTATAGACTCCATCAACACCATTTTTAGCCATCAACATAGCTTCTGCATTAATCTCTGATGCTCTAAGAGCAGCAGCTGTATCTGTTGTAAAAAATGGGTTACCTGTACCAGCTGCAAAAATTACAACTCTACCCTTTTCCAAATGCCTAATTGCTCTATATCTAATATAAGGTTCAGCAATTTGGTTCATTGCAATAGCACTTTGAACTCTGCAAGGAATTTTCATTTGATTTAATGCACTTTGCAACGCAATAGCATTCATAACAGTGGCAAGCATTCCGACATAATCGCCTGAAGCTTGATCCATACCAAGTTTTGCACTATTTCTCATACCTCTAAAGATATTTCCGCCGCCAACAACTACAGCAATTTCAGCTCCTAATTCTCTGGCTTTTTGAATCTCTTCTGCAATCATTTTTACAGGCTTTTGATCAATACCAAATTGTTGATCACCTAATAGTGCTTCTCCGCTTATTTTTAATAATATTCTTTTATATCTCATGCCCTAGGATACCTCTTTTTCCTTATACTAGCGTAAAACAAGTCTATTGTAAAGAGATTAATTTTATAATTAAATTTTCTTATATTAAGAATTATTAAGGCAATAAACAGCCCCAGAAGCAGGCAGGGTAAGGGGTTTTAAAATTAGTATATATTTTATATGTAAAAAATAGCACTTTTTTAAATCAAATTGTTTTTATTTAAATATGAGCGGACTATATAAAGAAAAGGAGAATATATGGCACGAGTACTAATTTCTATGCCCGAAGAGTTTTTACACAGAATTGATCAGGTAGCAGACGGCGAAAACCGCTCCCGAAGTGAATTAATTCGAGAAGCGCTGCGAACCTACATTTACAAACAAAAAGTTCGCGAATCAACAACTTCGGCGAAAAATGCTGAACTTTTGGAATCACTTTTAGAGTAAAAAACCGCAATATGCGGTTTTTTTTATGATTTTGTAAATTTGTCTTCACAAACTAGCAAAAAAAATATTGATGTTTTTTTACAAATAGTATATTATTATAAAACAAGGTGGTGTGTGTAATGACAGGAAATAAATATATCCTCCCGCAAAAATCAAGCTTACAGCAGATAAAAACTTCTGACATAAATATTGAATTACCTCAGTTAAAAAACATAAAAGAATCAAAAGCTGTTGCAATTGCAAAATGGTTAATGCATTGGATTGATAACGATAAAAACGTTAAGCCAAACTTGTTATTGCCATCAAAACCTGACTTAGCCTACCTTTTAGGTGTAAGCATAGGAACAATCCAAAATGCTCTCAGATACATTGAAGATCTTGGTTATGTAGAATCAAAACAATGTATCGGAACAATTGTTCGTGACAGAAATAATACGAACGCTTCATTACGCAAACTTACATCTAAAAGAGAAATAGCAATCGCAGCAATAAAAAAATATATTATAGATAACAAATTCCAAGCAGGACAAAATTTACCATCTTCACGTTCAATTTCCGCAAAAATCGGATGTTCTGCAAACACGACAAGACTTGCATTAGAGTATCTTTCAACAATTTGTATCTTAGAACACAAGTTTAAAAACTCAAATGAAAACGGCTGGGTGGTAAAATCTACAGATTTTGAACTTGATGATAACATTGATGAAAATATTTCACTTGTCAAAAAAGTTGAAAAAGATTTAAAAGATTATATTACTAACAATTTTAAAGTTGGAGATAAACTCCCTGCCCACGAAGCTTTGTCTCAACAGTTGTCTGTTAGCATTAAAACAATTCATGACGCATTAAAAACTCTGATTGATGAAGGAATTCTTCTTGCAAGAAGAGGAAGATACGGAACTACAATAGTAAAAATGCCAAATGACAAAAATATTGCAATAAAAAAAGAAACTTCAATATTTGCACCTGCAGTTGACACAGCATTTTACTATTATGAAAAGACTCAAAACCACATAAAAAAATTAATTGCTGAAAATTACGAAATAGGTTCAAAACTCCCATCTATTGTCGAACTTTCTAAACAACTTGATTTAAGTCCAAATACAATTAGAAAGGCTTTTCATAATCTTGCAAAAGAAGGTTACTTAGCATTCTCAAGAGGTCGCTACGGTGGGACTTTTGTAATAGATATTCCGGAATCCGACGAACAAACATTCAAATGGCTTGCTGTTAACCCTAAATATGCAGAAGTTTATAAAAATAATTAAGGACAAAGATTCTCCCAATCAGGTTCTTCATCATCTTCACCAGGTTCTGTAATATGGACGCCACGTTCTAACATTACCTGCAATGTCCATTTGAGTTGAGTTTTATTGTTTTCTCGGGCCTTTTCAGGGGTTTTCGCACAGAATAAAAAACTTGGAATTTCTTTTATCTCAATATAATGATAT
>CALVGY010000101.1 GCA_944327215.1 Candidatus Gastranaerophilales bacterium
ACAACTATTATTTCTATTAAAAAAATTTTAATCCAAAAAAGAGCAGCAGTCGATACTGTATTAGTCTTTATGATGGCAGTTGTCGGATTATCATTACCTGAGATGATTATTTTATCAAGGGTTATGAAAAAAGAGTTGATAATCAGATATGTCATCTTTATGTTTATAACATTTACTATTGTCGGATATTTTTATAACTTTGTTTTATAAAAAGAAACTTTGTTATATATTAAAACGCACTAAAAAAGCCACCTTTGAAGGTGGTTTTTAAATTAGGAGGAGGTGGGATTCGGTCTTACTCGCTCGCATGTAACGGCAATTCCGCGTTTTGCTATGAGATTACATCTCAAACGCAAAAGCGCTCCAGCCTCAGCTCGCTCGTGCAACCCACGAAAAAGTGTATTCTCTCCAACACCACACAAAATAAAAACGGGTCTAACAAAAGTTAGCCCGTCTTTTATAAGGAGGAGGTGGGATTCGGTCTTACTCGCTCGCATGTAACGGCAATTCTGCGTTTTGCTATGAGATTACATCTCAAACGCAAAAGCGCTCCAGCCTCAGCTCGCTCGTGCAACCCACGAAAAAGTGTATTCTCTCCAACACCACACAAAATAAAAACGGGTCTAACAAAAGTTAGCCCGTCTTTATTAGGAGGAGGTGGGATTCGAACCCACGGTACGCGTGAACGTACGACAGTTTTCAAGACTGCTCCAATCAACCGCTCTGGCACTCCTCCATACAGTTGTTGGATGTCTTTCATTGTATTTGATAAATATACTTTGTCAAGCAGATATAAATAAAATTCCAATTTTTTGTATAAAAATTTTGGAATTTAGTGGTTACGCTCATTTAAGATAATAATAGATATTTCAAGCAAAACAGGTGCGAAGGCTAAGGTTTGCTATGATAAGACAAGTTTAGTGCAACCAAGCCTGAGTGCATTTATTTAATAAAGCGATAATAAAATTATTTGTTAAAATACACAAATATTTATAAAAGTGCTTTATGCATAGTCGTAAGCTATGTTGGGTGGAGCGGCTACGCTCCTCTTTAGTTAAGACAAAAATAAGTTTGTACAAAACACAAGTGGCGGGTGGAGCGGCTACGCTCCAAAAAAAAGCTATGTACATAGAAGTGCATAGCTGTTGATTAGGGATATGTGTATCTTAGTTCTCTAAGGAGTATGGTTATATATTAGCAAACGGAATTTGAAATGAAATCATAAATTTGTATGATGTTTTCAAATTTGTGTTATAATGACTTTATGTTTGATAGTTTAAGCGAGAAATTACAAGGGATTATAAGTAAAACGCGTAATCAAGAACTTACGCAAGACAACATGCAGGAAGCTTTGCGCGAAATCAGACGTGCGCTTTTGGAAGCTGATGTTAATTTAAGGGTTGTAAAATCTTTTATTTCGGCTATCAAAGATAAAGCAGAAGGGGAAAAAGTTATTGAAGGTGTTGATCCTTCTCAACAATTGATTAAAATTGTTCATGACGAACTTGTAAATCTTTTGGGTAAGGAACAAAATCCTTTGGATTTTTCAGGAAATCCAAATTTGATTATGATGCTGGGGCTTCAAGGGTCAGGTAAAACAACTTCATCTGCTAAACTAGCTGTTAAATTGAAAAAAGAAGGAAGAAAGCCGCTTCTTGTTGCATGTGATGTGTATAGACCTGCAGCGATTTCTCAGTTGCAAACTCTTGGGAAAGAAATTGAGACGGAAGTTTTTACAATACCTGAATGTGTTGATGTTCAAAAAATTGTACAGGGTGCGATTGATTATGCAAATGCAAATGGGTTTAATACACTTATTTTAGATACCGCAGGCCGTTTACAGATTGATACTGATATGATGGCTGAGCTTCTTTTAATTGATAGAATTTTCCACCCAACTGAAAAACTTCTTGTAATAGATGCAATGACAGGACAAGAGGCTGTTAATGTTGCAGAGAATTTTGACGCTCAGTTAGGTTTGACCGGGTTGGTTCTGACTAAATTAGACGGTGACAGCCGTGGCGGGTCTGCTTTGAGCGTTTCTTACTGTACGGGAAAACCTATCAAGCTGACCGGTACGGGTGAAAAATTAAATGCTTTAGAAGATTTTTATCCTGAACGTATGGCAACTCGTATTCTTGGCATGGGTGATATTGTTTCTTTAGTTGAACGTGCGCAGGAAGTTTTTGATGAAAAGCAGGCCAGAGAATTGGAAGAAAAGATGAGTAAAAATAACTTTTCTTTCAATGATTTTTTGAAAATGCAAAAACAAATGCAGGCTTTTGGGTCTATGGGTAATATGCTGGGCATGATTCCAGGGCTTAATATTGGAAAAGATGACAGGGATAAAATTTCTCATGAAGGTGAAAAACAATTTAAAAAAATGGAAGTTTTTATATCAAGCATGACACCTGAGGAAAGAGAAAATCCTGATTTGTTGAATACAAGCAGAAAAAAACGTATTGCAAAGGGCTGCGGATTGGATTATGCGGAAGTAAATGCTTTTATCAAACAGTTTGAGAGCATGCGTGTAATGATGAAAGGCATGAGCGATATGAAAGGTTTGTTTAGTAAAATGGGTGGCGGCGGAATGCCTGACTTAAGCAAAATGGGTAATTTAGGCGGACTTGGCGGCTTTAAAGGTAAAATGGGCAAGCATGCCATGAATAAAGCTATGAAAATGATGAGAAAATTTAAATAATTTTTATAATTAGTTTTAATTAGTTTTTAAATTTTCAAAATGATATTATTTATAAAAGAAGCGGTAACATAATTGTTACCGCTTCTTTTTTATTATAATTAATCATCCAGTGGAATTGTTATGATATATTTGTCGCCTTCTCTGACTTTTGTAATTTCTGATGTATTAATTTTTTCTCCAAAGGCAAATGCTTGACTGTATTTTACAATTTCTTGTCTGTGATGAACGCTATTTTCTCCTGCAGCGTTGATTATAACAGTGTTTCCATTTGTTTTTACTTCAATATTTTTTTCATTATTGTCAAATGGTTTTAAATCAATAACAATTTTATATGCATCATCAATTTTTTCTACGTGAATAAATTGAGAAGTTTCATCTGCCATTTTTTGTTGCATTTTCATTGCTTTGTGATCAAGCCATTGTTGTTGTCTCATTGCTCGGCGTTCCATTTTGTCAAAATGTCTTTCGCTTCTCATCATGGCTCTGTCAATGTTTCTCATGTAAAATGCCGGATCTAGCATTCTTTTAAAATGCCAGTCTGCAACAACATAAAACGCTGCAAATGCACCTAAAAAGACTAAAATGCCTACTAAAACATGTTTTAAAGCCGGATGTTTACATAAAAAACAATCATCAAATTCCTCATGTTTATAGTTGTTCTCTTCCATTTAAAAACTCCTTTCGTTGTAATTACAAATACAAGTATAAGAATTTATGTTTTTATGTCAACTGTATAATCAGGCTAATACACTTGAAAAAAAGCTCTACCTATGTTATGATGAAGTTGTAAGTGTGAAGTTATTGTTAATGGGGTATAAATTATGGCTAAGATACTTGTTACTATGCCTGATGCGTTTTTACATAAGATTGATGATGTCGCAGTTAATGAACAAAGAACAAGAAGTGAACTGATTCGTGAAGCATTGAGGTCTTATATGAAACGTTCTAATATTAATACACAAAAAGCTGAAAAAAATGCTGAATTCCTTGAAAATCTATTAGGTTAATCCCGAAAAAGTTTTTGTACCCATTGGATAAGATTTGAGATTTCATAAGGCTTTGGAATATATAAATCGGCACCGGAACTTAGGACAAGTTCTTTGTCGTGAATTGAGGATGTAACAATTAATTTTGTTCTGTTATAGTCAGGATTTGATCTTAATTGTTTGCATATTTCTAAACCCTTAAAATCATTTGAATCCCCTGCATCGAGTATTATCATTGCTGGGACTGAGTTTATATCAGATATATTTTGTAAAACGCTTACTTCAAAGCCTTGTAGTTCAAGTATTGTTGTCAAAAGTAATCGTGTCGCTTCATCTTCTTCAATTATACAAATTCTATTATTAACTTCATTTTCAACTGCATTTTCTGCCGTAATTCTTGGCCTTTCCATTAAATAATTTGATTTGTCAGGCATGTCTGCCATTCTATGAATGTGTAAGAGAGCATGAATAAGCTGATTTGAATTCTTATATTGAATAAATTCATTGGTAATAATTCCAATTGTTGTATGAACAAAATTTGAACGGCGACCGGCAACTTCGTCTCCGCGCATAATCATAAAACCGCGTCGGTTATCTTGTGGAGAATAAAATTTTGGTGCAACCGAATCAAATGCAAAAGTCAAAAAGTTTGCAATTTTTTCAACTTTTAAACCGTCTGTTATGATTAAAAATTCATTGTCGGAAATCGTTCCAAGATAATCTGTTTCTGATAATACAGAATTCATTATTGCACAGTATGTTTGAACTAATTTGTCAGATGCTAATTCCGTATAAGCTTCTTTGTAATTCTCAAAATTTTCTATAGTTATGTACATAACACCCCAAAGAGTGTTTTCGCAAAGAGTTCTTTTTAGGGCTCTTAGAGAATAATTTTTTGCCGGCAGACATATTTTCGGATTCATATTTGATTCAAATTCACGTCGCAAGTGAGCCTTTATACGCATTAAAAATTCTTCTGGATTGACAGGCTCTGATATAAAATCATCTGCTCCGCTATCAAGTACTGCAAGCTTATCTGAAAGTTCTGCTGATTTTGATGTCGCAATAATTACAGGACGCATATTATATGTTAGTGCTCTGATTTTTTTACAAAAATCTGCCAAATCGCTGTCTATACTGTCAGAAATTATTATTAAATCCGGCTCCTTGTCCTGAATTATTTTTAAGGCAGACA
>CALVGY010000102.1 GCA_944327215.1 Candidatus Gastranaerophilales bacterium
ACAAACTAGATTTATTAGAATATAATAATAGCATGGCAAAACAACTACGACGAATTGTAAGACTTATGAAAGGTTTGTTTTAAAAACAGCTTACTTTTGTCGTAAAAAAGAGTTTTTATTACTTGACCTTTCCCCCCGAAAGGTCTTTTTTTGTTAATAAAAGTAAAAAAACAATAAATTTTAAGCAAGAAAAAAGCTTCACAAGATTTATGAAACAATGAAAGGTAGTTTAATGAAAAAATTTATCCGACGAAACTCAATAATTAAGACGAATGACCCTATCGTCAAATTAATGAATTTAATCTGGGGTCTTTAATTTTACATTATTGAAACTGAAAGGAAAATAAATGATACCAGCAATCACGGCAAGTGAATATATATATTCAAAATTAGGCAGTAATGCTTCATTATTACCACTAGCAGTAAAAGACCTAGCAAACAGCACAGGATTAACTGTAGGCTCCTACATAACCGGAAAAGATGTAGAAGGGAAAGACAGATTTATTGATGAATTCGGAACAGAAGCTATATGGCTTGGCGGAATTCCATTTTTCAAAAAATTTACGGATTTAACTTTTTATAAACTACTTGGGATTGACCCGAAATTTGATGTAAGAAACCTTAAAAATAAAGAAATATTAAAAAAAGCTATTGAAAAAGCCCCAACAGAAGAAATTAAACAAAGCATTATAAAAGCTGCAAAAAATCCAAGATATACAAAAAATCTTGCGATTGCAAAATTTGCATTTTCTACAGTTGCTGCAATTGCAACTTATGCAGGTCTTACAAAATTCAGACAGCACTATAGACTTGAAGAAGCAAAAGAAAAACTTAGAAAAAATAGTAAAAACTTAAAAACTCAAAAATCAACAATTGCTGCTTCTACTTTCAATATTAATACAGGAAAAGTTCCTACAGCATTTTTACCGGTGCACTCCAATAAAAAAAATAAGGACATAACATTCAGCGGAACACTTGAAGATTTTATGTTTAATCCAGTAAAAAATCTTATGATTTTAGATGGGTCTATTACTGCAGAAAGATTAGCAAGCTCACAAAGCAGACAAGAACTTATAAATTATACAATAAAAGAAGGCGGAACTTGGTTTTTCATGTACTTTGCAGGCTCTATGCTTCAAAAATATTTAGAAAACAAATCTAAAGTCCCAATCAAATTGGATTCAATGATTATTGAAAGCAAAGAATTAAAACAAGCCTTCAAAGACAATTCTATAAAAACAAGTCTTGATAATTATGACAAGGCAATTAAAGATACAGCAAAAGAAATAGATATTTATAATTTCATTCACGAAAATCCTGACAATTTCATAGTAAAAATGGCTAAAAAATCTAAATTAATCAAAACTATGAAAAAATCTGAAACAATAGATACAAGAGCTTATATCGACATAATGGATTTCAAAAAATTGAAATCTGATATAGAAGAGTTGTACAAAAAAGCTCCAAAAGACAATATTGAAAAATATTTAAAACAAGTAATTAAATCAAAAAGAATTGCTGTTCTAAAAAATATCGGAGTATGTATCGGAGCACTTGGAGTTGCAGTTCCAGGGATTATGATCGCATCAAGATACATATTACCTAACAACAGAGAATATAAAGTTATGGAAATGGCTAAGAAAGAAAATCAGAAAGAAAAAACATTATCTAAAATGGCTTGAGCTGCTACATAAGCTGTAGACCAACAGTTTTGTAAATTAAAGCCTCCACACAAACCATCAATGTCCATAACCTCACCACAGAAATAAATTCCTTTGACTAATTTAGATTCCATAGTCTTTGGATTAATCTCTTTTAAATCAACTCCTCCTGATGTAACAACCTCCCCATCAGGCACTGTTCCTATTACAGTTACTCCAAAATGTCTTAATTTATTAAGAATTTCATCACGCATTGCACCATTTATTTTATGACACTTTTCATCTGGATTTATCTTTAATTGCTGCAAAACAAATTCCCCAAGAGATTTTGGCACATAATCTGATAAAAGATTTTTTATGCTCTTATGAGAATTTGAATTTAGCGCTGACTGAAAATCTACTTCTCCAATAAAATCAAAATCTAATTTGTATGGAAAACTATCTCGAGCTTTTATCGAAGAAATTGTATAAACTTCAGGACCTGATATTCCTTTATGAGTAAATAACAATCCATTTATTGAGACTCCGGCAAGTGATGAAAAATCTTCTTTTGTTCTAAGGCCTGTCAAAGCAGGCTTTGGAGCAATTATATTATGTCCGAGATTTTTTATTAAATTAAAAGAAGAATGACCGCCGGTTGAAATAATAACAAAATCCGCATTATAAATTCCTTTATTTGTATCAACGGAAAATGCTTCATCAATTTTTAAAACTTCTTCTTTTATAAATCTAACTTTGTTTAAACTTGCTAAAAATTTTTCTCTTACATCTTTAGCACTGTTGGATACGGGAAAAATTCGCATATCTGGCTGAACATAAGTTTCAACACCAATATTTTCAAAAAACTCAACAGTATCAGATGTAGAGAATTTTGAAAAAACAGAAAATAAAAATTTTTCACCTCTTGGATAATTTCTTGCAAGTTCTCTAAAATCATATTCAGCATGAGCAAGATTACAACGCCCCGCTCCTGTCGGCAATAAAGTTCTTAAAGGAGAATTTTTATCAAAAACGGTTACATTAAATTTTTCCTGCAAATAATATGCGCACATGCACCCTGCAGGGCCTCCGCCAATTATTGCAACCTTAGATTTCGACTCTTGTTCCATATAAAAATACCATCTCAGGATTTTCTAAGTCATTATGTAATTCACTAATAGTCTTGTGCAAAACAGGATGTTCAAAATTAGGAATTAACTCCAATAATGGCACAAGTGTAAAAGCTCGTAAATGAAGATATTTATGAGGAATCGTTAAGTTTTCTTCATTTATTATATCTTTGTTATAAAAAAGAATATCTATATCAATAGTTCTGTCACTGTATCCTGATTGATTATCCTGAGTTCGTTTTCTCCCAAGTTGTTGCTCTATACGCTGACATTCTTTTAAAAGATCTTGTGGAGAAAGTGTTGTTTTAATCTCTAAAACAGCATTCACAAACCAGGTTTCAGAATTCATATTCCAAGGTTCAGTCTCATAAAAAGCAGAAGTTCTTATAATACTAATCCCATCAGAAGCACCAAGCAAACTTGTTGCCTGCTGAACATATCCAATTCGATCTCCGCAATTTGAACCTAAACTTAAATAAACTATTGCCATAACAATATTTTATGGCTTTTCGCCAGTTGTGTCAATATTTATATATAAATTTGAACACTACTTTTTTTTACGATATAATTAATTTTGGAATTATGTTCTTTATTTACAAAATACTATCAACAATTTTATTTTTATTATCACTTCCAATATACGCAGTGATAAGACGTTGTCATGGCAAAGATCTATCAGGCTGGAAAGAAAAACTAGGAGATTTTACAGCCCCCAATCTAGGAAATAAAGTAATTATGTATCATGGAGTTTCCGTTGGAGAAGTAATTGCTCTTGAAAACCTTATAAAAAAGACTAAAGAAACTTTTCCTGAATACAAAATTGTTATAACAACAGGTACAAAAACAGGACAAGAAATTGCAAAAAAGAAATTCAAGGACATTGCCGATTTTATAACATATTTTCCATTTGACATTACGATATGCACAAAATCTTTTTTAGATAAAATAAATCCAAGTGTTGTACTGATTGCAGAAACAGAATTATGGCCAACATTTGCAGATGATTGTAAGAAAAGAAATATTCCTTTATATGTAATCAATGGAAGAATATCTGACTCCACATTTAAATTATACAGATTCTTAAAGCCATTTTTTACATCTATTTTTAAAAACTACACAGGAATTTTCACACAAAGCGAGTTAGATAAAGAAAAATTCATAAAAATTGGAGCTCCAGAAAATAAGACAGAAGTAATGAGAAACCTTAAATTCGATGTCAAAAGGATTGAGGCTGATTTTGATTTAAACCAAAAAGATTATAGAGTAATCATTGCAGGAAGTACTCATAAAGGAGAAGACGAAATTATTCTGGATGCATTCACAAAATTAAAAAAAGAATTTCCTGATATAAAATTACTACTTGCCCCAAGACATTTAACCAGAGTAAATAACGTAAAAACTCTTGTTGAAAAAACAAATTTGCCATACGGTCTAAGATCTTTAGATAACAAATTTGATACAACAGATATTATAATTCTTGATACACTGGGGGAACTAAGCAGAATTTATCAAATCTGTGATTTTGCATTTATTGGAGGAAGTTTTAATAAAACTGGCGGACATAATCCTTTGGAAGCAGTTGTATATAACAAACCTGTTATATCAGGTCCATCAATCCATAATTTTAGAGATATTTATTGGATTTTAACACGCACTAAAGCAGGAAAAGTCGTTAAATCTCCTCAAGAATTATACGTTCAAATGAAAAAACTTTTATCTGACAAAGAATTTTACACACAAAGCTGCAACGATTGTAAAAATGTTTTTGACTCTCAACAAGGTGCCCTAGAATTTGTTATAGAGAAATTAGAAGCTCTTCTTAATCAGTCATAATAAGGATTTTTGAATTTTTAAATAATACAAATGAATGATTTATGTTACAAAATGTAACGTTTTTTGATATAATAATTAAAGATTTTCGTGAGTTCTGCCGTAGACAAAAGTAAAGGAAACAAAACGAAAGGAAACAAGTCATGGGTATGGCAGCTTCGCAAGCCAGATTTTTAGGTCTGACTGCGAGAAAAACAAATACCGAATATGAAGGTC
>CALVGY010000103.1 GCA_944327215.1 Candidatus Gastranaerophilales bacterium
AATTTAACTTCTATACCGTAAAGAAGTGTATAACGAGAAGCTGTTCCTGGACAAATTTTGTCAAGAGCTTGTAACATTTCAATTATACTTGTCATTTGTCTGTATGGAATTACAAGGCTTAAATCTCCAGGGGTTGCGCAGGTTAGTGTCGGTTTGATGATACTTGATTTAATTCTTTCTGGAGTTGAACGACGTCCGTCAAGCAAATCTCCAAATCTTTGAACAAGAATTCCTCCACCTAACATATTTGCAAGTCTTGCAATATGTTGTCCGTATTGAATTGGTTCTTTAAACGGTTCTGTGAATTTTTCGCTTACTAAAAGTGCAAAGTTTGTATTATTTGTTGTTTTTTCTGCGTAGCTGTGACCGTTTACTGTAGAAATACCGCTGTAATTTTCTTGAACAACTTCACCATTTGGGTTCATACAGAATGTTCTAACTTCGTCCCCAAATGTTGGAGAATGATATATTAATTTTGATTCATAAAGTTTGTCTGTTAAAGGTTCAAATACAGGTGCAGGAAGCTCTACTCTAACACCTATATCGACTGCATTGTTTACCATTCCGATTTTATGTTTTGCAAATTCTTGAGTAAGCCAATCTGCACCTTCTCTGCCTGGCGCAATGATTGTATATTCTGCGCTAATTGTTTCGCCGTTATCTAATATAATTCCTTTAACTTGTTCACATTCAACTATAAAAGATTGAGCTGTAACGTTATTTAATATTGTAATTCTTTTGTCAAGATAATCTTGCATACTTTTTAAAACGTCAAGACTTCTTTCTGTTCCAAGGTGTCTTACAGGAGAATAAACAAGCTTTAATTCTGCTAATACTGCTTGTCTTTCAAGTTCCTTAAACGTTTTCATATCCGTTCCGAAAACTTCTTCTGTTGCACCAAAATCAAGATATAGCTGATCTGCATAAGCAATTAAATCTTCAACTTTTTTTCTGTCCATATAATCATCAAGGTGGCCGCCAACATCAGGTGTAAGTGTTAATTTCCCGTCAGAAAAAGCACCGGCTCCGCCCCAGCCGCATAGCAATCCGCATTTTTTGCAAGATGGACATTTTTCGTAGCCTTCACGTAGCAAACATTTTCTGTTTTCAATCTTTTGACCTTTTTCGATTAAAACTACTTTCCAATCAGGTTTAAGCTTTGTTATTTCTAAAGCCGCAAAAATTCCTGCAGGTCCAGCTCCGATAATTGCTACATTATACATTTCACATATCTCCATATCTTAATTTTCCAAACCAATTAAATATAAACCAAACAAGCTTATTTTTAAAGTGTTTGTGAAGATTTTGTTAAGAGCCTAATGGTTTGAATTCTATATTATCAAGATGCATTTTAAAGTTTGACATTCCATATTTTCCGTTGCTACCCATATTAATGTGCATTTCAACAGGCTTGCCTACTCTAATTCTTGTTTTTGGGTCGAATGCTTCTTTTACTCTTAGTTTGCTTGAACGTAAATAATTCCCTATTACAAAACTGTAGTAATGTCTGGCTGCTTGAAGATCGAAACTGTTAGACATTCTTCTTGTCTTGCAGTATACTTTTTCACTGCCTATTGATTTGCCAAGCTCGTTTAATTTTTCAGCCTGAGCTCCGGTAAATAAAAAGTTCCCGATTTTATCAAATATGCATCTGAAATAATCTGAAGGTTGAATATTTTTTTTATTTTTTCTTTTTGGATACCCGTAAAATCCTTTTTCAACATTATAATCAGGATCAAATTTTGCAAATTCTCTTATTATTTTTAGCTTTTGTTTATCATTTTGTGCAGGGCCTGCTAATGTGGAGGTAAGCTTATGCGCTGCATATTTCAAATTTTTAGAATCAAATGTTTCTAAACCGTCAATAAATACTCTAAAAGGAACTACACTAGTAAAAGATACTTTATTTTGTTGTGCAGAATTAATTGCAGAAATCATAATAAAAACCCCTTTTTATAATTTTAAAACTCTTCAAAAATTTTTTTGCTATTTAGTTTGCAAAATTTTTATCAACAAACGGTTTTCTCTTTGATGTTTTAGCATGGGATATGTTTGTTATTAATTCTTTTATTTCATCTGAATTATATATGTTTTGGGCTTCTTGAGCATATTTTAGGGCTTGATCAAGTTTTCCGTTGTTCATGTAGAGTGCTGCAAGGTTGTATTTCGCCATATATTTGTCATTATCAGATTTAGCTAGTTCAAGAGCTTTATTCATTGCATTGATTGCTTGTTTAGGCTTGTCTAACTCAGCGTATGCTATTCCAAGATCTATATAGCCCCCTGAAATATCTGGTGCATTTTTTATATAATTTTTTGCTTCTTGTAGTTTTCGGGATGAAATATTTTTTGAGTTGCCAAGTATTATTGGAGCGTATATTAATCTTTTTGTATCAAATTGTTTTAAAGATGTATTTGTTATATCGGGGATAAGTTTATATAATAAATTGATTGTATTTATATCTTTTGAAGAAAGATATTGAAATGAGCTTTTATATGGGACATAAAAATTAGAACTTTGATTTGTCATATACATTAAATCTTCTGAACTGTAGCTATGGCCCATTATACCAAGTGCGTGTCCGATTTCATGTAAAATAGTGTTATAAAGTTCTTTGTCTGAAAAATAATTCCCATACGGGTCTTTATCATACAGTGTTATAGTCATTTTTTTTAGTTTTGACCCATTTATTTTTGGAGTAGTATAGCCTACAACATATCGACAAACTTTCCCTTCACATACGTTGTTGGGAAGTGGAAGTATTTCAACTACAATATTTGCATCTTTAGGGTTGCTAACTTCTGAGAATTTTAAAAAGTTTGTAGATGACTGCCATTGAGCAAAAGCTTCTAAAATTTCAACTCTGTAGTATGGCGGTAGTTCAATATTGCTCTTATCTGTTATTGCAACTTTTAGGGGAAATGTCTTTTCATCCCATCTTATAATCCTATTATCCAAAGGAACTTGCTCAATATAATTGTCACCGATATTAGCTTTTATGTTATTTTGCCATTTGGAAATTTCCATTTCTGCAAGTTGTATGGCACTGTCATTTTCTTTACTTTCGGTTATTTCAAAAAGGTATTTTTGTACTTTTACGGTTGGAGTAAGATTTTGTAAAGCTTTGACGTAGTAGTATTTGTAATTTTTATTCTTAGGGTTAAATTTATAGGCGATTTGTAAAGATTTGAAAGCTTTTACATAATCTTGTTTTTCAAGATAATTTTGTCCCTGCCAGAAAAAAAACACCGGTAGCAATTTAAAAAAAAGCCCAAAAGCGATTGCAAATGTGCATATTAAAATTGTAATAAATCTACCTGAATTAATTTTGGATGTCATTATCTTTTATGCCTTTATCTATTTCAAGAATTTTGGCAAGGGAACGTGTGTCACCTTTTAATTTAAAATATTCTGCGAATTTAGGAGTTGTTTTAAGATTAAAACTTCTTCCGTTTTTGTCGCGAGTTTTAGATACCAATCCCTTTTCAACAAGTTCTTGAACATGTTCATAAGCTGTAGAACCTCGTAATTCTTTCAAATCAGTTTGTCTGATAGGCTCTTTTAATGCAATAACTGATAGAGTTCTTAGTACTGCAGGTTTTAAATCTACCGGACATAAAAGTTCTACAAGATCCATATAATCTTCTTTTACTTGCAATATATATCCGTTTTCATCATCAATTTCAAGAGCGCCTTCTTTTGTTGAATAGTCCATAATAAGCTCTAATATTGCTTCTTCAATTGTTTCTGTATCTTCTCCAAGAATTGTTGCAATTTCATCCAGAGAAACTGCTCGTGCTGTTATGAACAAAACAGCTTCAATTCTGGATTTCAACTGTTCTGTGTTCATCATGTCCCTCACCCTTTACTACATACAAGTCTGAGTAAAATTCATCTTGTTTTAAATCATAATCTGTTTCTGCTGTCAAAAACAATAGTGCAATATATGCACTTATTCTATCCATGCCTAAAAGCGTCAATTCATTTAATTCAATTTTATCATTTTTTTCAAATATTTGGCCGAGATTTTCTTTTAATGTCAAAACACAGCTTTCGATATATTCTTCGTGTGCCAGATTTACAATATCATCAGGAGTTAATCTTGAATATGATTGAACTCTTCTTTTTGCACGCTCATGAGCACTTTTTAATGACTGTCTTTGTTCTAATTTTTCGTAAAATTGTAATTGTCTGATTAAATCTTTCAATGTAACGACTCGGTTATGATTTAATCTTACACTTGTGCGGCGTTGAAGAACTTCATCAATTGATATTACGTTATTTGTCGGTACATAATCTTCTTCGCCATAGTCTACGATAAAACCGTCATCGTCATATTCTATATTGTCTTGTTCTTGCTGCTCAAAAGACATAATATCAATGCCTTCTAAGACATTCGATTTTAATTTTAAAAGAATTGCAGCAAAAAGAAATGTTCTGCCCGTAACCCTTAAATTTTGGGACTTCATCTGAACCATATGAGCAAGATATTTATCTGTAACATCAACAATGTCAATATTCCAAGGATCAATTTTTCCGGCTTTTGCCATATCAACCAGAATCCCAATTCCTTCACTTTTAGGTTTGCCGTTTTTTGATAAACCTAAATCAGGTAAATCCATATTATAATTTAATGCTGCCTCTGTACTCATATATGTTTATTATTCGTCCCTTAATTTAATTCCTGTAACTTTTGTTATGCCCTTTTCTTTTTGAGTTACACCTAGAGTTCTATTAGCTGATTCTATCATAGGT
>CALVGY010000104.1 GCA_944327215.1 Candidatus Gastranaerophilales bacterium
TGACGGCGCCATAAACAAGCCTTGGAAAATTAATCGGTGTTGATTAAACATTGCTCCGCCTTCACAGCCAATTCCTGGTGCTGTTAATCTGTTTGCGGATTTATCAACATATTTTGATTTACCTGCAATATAACCGCCTGCTTCAACGATTCCGCCACCAGGGTTTTTGATTAGTGAGCCTGCAATTAAATCGGCCCCAACTTCTAAAGGTTCTTTTGCTTCTACAAATTCTCCGTAGCAGTTATCAACAAAGCATATACAGTTTGGATTTTTTGACTTCACTATTTTGCAGATCTTTTCTATTTCATTAATTGTAAGAGATTTTCTTGTGGAATACCCTTTAGAACGTTGGATTAAAACCATTGTAACAGTTTCATCAATTGCCTTTTCAAGTGCTTCAAAATCAATTTCATCATTTTTTAATGGAATTTCGTCATACAAAACACCGTGTGCAATCAGGGAATCTTCTTTTGTTTCATCATCCCCAGCTGTTCCTATAACTTCTTGCATTGTATCATACGGTGCTCCTGCTACTGAAACAAGCTTATTTCCGGGTCTTAAATTCCCAAAAAGACAGCAGGCAAGTGTATGTGTTCCTGAGGCAAAATGTATTCTTGCAATTGCTTTTTCGGCTTTAAAAACATCTGCAAATACTCTATCTAAGACTTCTCTTCCTATATCATCGTGCCCGTAGCCGGAAACTGTATAAAAATGTTCAGGTGCAACTCTGTTTTCAATAAATGCATTTAAAACTTTTTCCTGATTAAAATCTCTAATTTCATCTATTATTTCAAATTCTTTTTGTAAGCTTTTTTCTGCCTGTTTTATAAGTTCTTTGCTATTCATAATTTCTCCGCCAATTCTGATTACTTTTATAATATTGCAAGAAAAAATAATCGTCAAATGGGTAAAGTGAAGAGTGAAGTGTGAACAGTGTAGTGATGTAATAATATTTGATATGAAGGGTTTACTATCAATATTATTATTTTTAGTTTCTATAATTCCTGTGTTTGCAGGCGGATATGACGTTCACAGGCCGGATAGTTTGCCCTCTGTAGATGACGATGAAAGGCTTTTATTTATCCTTGATTTTTCAAACAGCATGTCTGAATATCTAGAAGGACGCAGAAAAGTTGATTTGATGATTGATACAATGAAATCCATTCTTCCGAATTTACCGCGGAATATGTCTGTCGGCCTTCGGGTTTACGGGCATAGAATGGGATTTACTCCATTTGAGGCGTGTCGAGCTTCAACTCTTGTCAATCCTGTATCTGCTGCGAACGGGATAAATATAAGAAATTCCCTCCTTGATATAAAGCCTAAAGGAATGACTCCTATTACTTACTCTTTAAAACAGGCAGTAAATAAAGATTTTTTAGGATATTCAGGCAAGAAACATATAATTTTACTTACTGACGGCGGAGAAAACTGCGACGAAAGTCCCTGTACTTATGTTTTAGAATTGATAAAAATGAGAAAAGATATAACAATTGATGTTATTGCATTTAACATTAATGATGAGGATGATTTGTCACAGCTTGAATGTACATCGCTTGTTACAAGCGGAAAGTTTTACAATGCAAAGACTGCAGCAGAACTTGCAAGAAGTTTAAATAACAGTGTTAGCAGCGTTAAAAAAGTCGAAGCAAAAATTATTGAGAATTAATTGGCAATTTTTTAAGAGTAAATGTTTTTATATAAATATAGGGGATTAAGATATGGTATCAATACGCGCAGTACAAAAAGCAGGGCGTGCTGTTACGCAATGTTTTAGAACCAGAACTGTCTGTGCAGATAGTAAAAGTTTATTTTCTTTTGCCAAAAGACATCCGTTAAAAACATCTGGGCGGGAACTTAATGAAGACGGCATGATTTTGACTCATATAACAGATTTTTTGCCTAGGGATGGATATATAGATACTGCAAGAACTGCTATAGGTGCGTCACGTGACAGTGTTCATTTTGCGGTAAATCATGGAGTAAGCTCTCATTTGGGCGGTAATTGGTCAAATAAGAAATATGCTATTTTAATACCTATGCGTGCTGCAAGAGCTGAAAGCGGGAATAAGTTTGTTGGAGGTATTGTATCTGATTTCTTTTCACATGGCAGAGTGAAGATTCCGGAAGGCTCAATTATTGTAAAAAGAACAGATACTATTCAACCTGGAAAGTTTAGAATATCAGATGCATCAAAAATTGAAGAATTTAAAAAGTTGCATGGGGTAAAAGTAATTGAAACATCTAATCCAAATATGAAAAAATCTGTTGATTCTGTTGTGAAAAAGCTTGGTTATAATTTACGTAATGTAGATAACCCACTTGAGTTTGGTAATGATGTTGACAAGTCTATATTAACATATATAAGAACATTCAATAGATTTCTTACAAAAAACGGTATGAAACCAATGCTTCACACGTATACGCCAAATGGTAAAATAGACGTGCTTTTATTAAACCTTCATTTAAGGGCGCAACTTAATAAAGGATGGCAGTTTGTGAAAGAAGGAGAAGTTATTCTTGATATGCGAAAAAGCATGTCGGATGCAATAAAATATATTGACAGATATGCAAAAGCATATAACTATCCTGTTGATATTGATATTAATAAATTATCCAGTATTATTCAAAAGTCAGCATCTCCAAAAGATGCAGTAAATATGATTAAATCAGAAATAGGTATTTCTTCTATGGTCAGCAAAGAGAGTTTGGACTATTATAAAAATTTTACCGATGGTGAAGCTGAAATTAGCTTGTATACAGCTTTTAACACATTAGTTGACAGCATAGGCTTAAGAAAGATTGATATGGCTATAAACAAATATTTATCTAAACCTTCAGAACGTGCTTGTAGTAAAATAAATAGCTGTGTTGATGTATATGATGTTATTGACCCAGACATTATTAAAAAATTGAAATTGTACGTTTAATATTAGATTAATTTTTACAGCCTGCATCTTCCATATCAATTTTGCCGTCAAAATTGTTGTCTACACCGTCTGAGCAAGAACCTATTGAATATTTACCTTCGGCTCTGACACCCTGTTTCAAATACTTGTCAGGTATTTTTCTCCATAAATATTCAAAAAATCCTCTGTAATATCTTGCGAGCCTTTCATCTTCTATTATTAATACATTTTCATCATTTTTGGTTTCACCGCTTTTTGAAAAATTCATAGAACCTGCGATTATATATTTGTCATCAATGATTATGCTTTTTGAATGGAGTTTGCCTGCATAATTTTCAATTTTCACAGGTATGCCAGAACTTCTTAGTAATTTTACTTTGCTTCTGGAGGCGTATGTGTTTGTGGCATCTATTATTAGTTTTACATCTACCCCTCTTTTCTTTGCATTTATTAATGCTTGGGAAAGTTCATCGTGTGTTATTAAAAAGCTTGGAAGATAAATATATTTGCGTGCATTATTCACAAGCGGAATAATATTGTTTGTTATAATTTTGTCTTTTGGTGAAAAGAGCGGAGTTATTTTTGTTTTATTAAGAATTATTGTTTTATGATTAACTTTTGTTTTTCCATTATGAAATCTACCTTCAATCATTTGATTAAATTCTTCTTTATAAATATTTGCTACCTCTTTAGAGTTCAAATATATTACACAATTAGTGTTAAAGCCGGAAAAGCCTGTATTAGAAAAATTCATTGAGCCTGTTATTACTTTTTGATTGTCAAAAATAATAAATTTATTGTGCATTAGAATTTTTGGAGTATCAGTTGAGGTTTCATCAGCAAGCGAAATTATATCTTGAATATCTTTGTAGTATGGAGTGCTGCTTGTATCATAGACAAGTCTTATTTTTACTCCTCTGGATTTTGCTCTAATTAGAGCGTTTGAAATTTCCGAAGTTTGAGTCCAACCATAAAGTGCTATATCAATTGAGTTTTTGCTGTTATTTATTTGAGTTAAAATTTCTTGACATGCCGGAGATGAACATTTATTATCTGGTTTCAATTTAGTTGTCATGTCGCTTAAATAAAGTTTAATACTGCCATTTGAAATTATTTGTGGGTATGGTTGTATTAGTTTTGTTATTTTGTATTTGGAGAATTTTTTATGTTTTTGTTTAGCAATATGGCAAAATTTGCATGGCTTTGCATCTTGTGGAAGTTGTTTTTCCGGAATAATTATGGCATCTCTTGCCACAAGTCCATATTTGCAATTGAGTTTGTGGTACTTATTGCTTCTGTGGTTTAGGATTACAAGATTTAACTTTTTCGCTTTTGAAAGTTGCTTTTCGTAGGCAGATTTTAAAAGCGGTTTGCCTTGGTAAAATCCCAAACCGGAATTAAATAGTTTGCTTCTGTAAGATTCGTTATTAATTAAAATATCAGCAAATTTACAATCTTGGTTTGTTTGACCTGTAAAATTAACTTTGACTTTTTTGTCTGTTAGAAGATCTTTTGCAAAATTGTCAGTAACGTATCCAAGTTTGATTGCATCGGTGTCTGAAATGTTAAATTTCTTAGCTAAATCATGTTGGTTTTGGGATAAATCTGAGGTAAATGTTTCGATGTCATTTATGCAGATTCTTTCGCCGTTATCAATAATTTTATTCCCATTCAGGTCTATTTGAATTATTGTCGGGCGCTCTACATTTATAACGTGTTTTTCAGACTTTACCCTTACTTGAAATATAGTAAAAGCTGATAATAATGCTAAAATTATAAATATTGATATTAATTTAAACCGCAGCAT
>CALVGY010000105.1 GCA_944327215.1 Candidatus Gastranaerophilales bacterium
GCCGCAGTGGACTCGAACCACCGACCTCACCCTTATCAGGGGTGCGCTCTAACCACCTGAGCTAGCAGCCCATAAATTAAATATGCTGTTTTCAAAATTTTAGAACATTTGACCCTTATCAGGCCTCTCAAAAAACAATACTAAATTGTTTTTCTCGGCAGAGTACTCTAACTAACTGAGCATATAGCCCATAACTTTGTCAGCAAAATTAAATCTAGCATGAACATTTTTTAAAATCAACCCTTTTATTTAATTTAGTTTTTTGGTTACAAAAAGGACAGGGTTAAAAACCCTATCCCTGAAATACTTTAACACATATTAATTATTAAATTATTTAATAGTTAATTTCTTTTTAGCATCTTTGTCTGTATATTTTTTAGGTGCATGGATTTTCAATACGCCATGTTCCAATTTTGCTTCGGTTTTATCAACATCTATTTCTTCTGGGAAATATACTGTTCTTGAAAATTCGCCGTATCTGAATTCTGATTTCTTATATGTTTTTTCGTCTTCAGATTTCTCTTCCTCTTTTTTAGCATTAATTACTATGTAATTTTTGTCAATGTCTATGTCCATATCTTCTTTATTAACACCAGGAAGTTCTGCTTTTACTTCATAATCATGGCCTTTATCTGATATTTCTACAGGCATTGAATATTTATCCATTTCTTCCCAATAGGCTGCTTCAGGGAAATAACTGTCAAAATGTCTGTTCAATAATGAACTGATTTCATCGTTTACTGTTCTTATAAAGTTTTCAGGAGCTTTTCTAACTAAAAATTTCATATCTAACACTTCCTTTCAAATAACTTACTTTCAATTACATTTATATTATTTACCCGTTTTTTCAAAAACTCGTTTTTTTTAACCAAAAATTAACAATTGTAAAAAAATATTAACTACTTTACTTATCTTGTTCGCGAAAGCGATAATACAACTTTTTGTTTAACATTAGGAAATGCAAATCAATAAGAAAAAACAAAAAATTCTAAATTCACTTGCGGTAAATATTCAAAAATTAAGAGGCAGAAAAAGCCAATTTTTAGTTGCAAGTGAAAATGACATTTCAATATCAATAATCAGCACTATTGAAAGAGGTTTGAAAGATCCGCAATTAACAATTTTTTTTAAACTTGCACAAGCGCTAAACGTCAAACCTCACAAACTGATGAAATTAATTGAAGATGATCTGCCACAAGATTTTTCATTAATTGACAGATAATCCCTATATGCTAAAATTAACTTATGATTTTTGAAGAACAAATCAAAGTTAAATATTCAGAAATGGATTACAAGCTTGCTCTAAAGCCTTCATCTCTTTTAAATTTTCTTCAGGATTTGGCGAGCGCAAATGCAGAAAGCTTAGGTTTTGGATACTCTTACATAACACCAAAAAATCTTGGCTGGTTTTTGCTTAAATACAGGATGGAATTCAACGATTATCCCGTATCTGTTCATAATTTAACCTTAAAAACAGAACCGCGAGGCTGTCATAAATTATTTGCATACCGTGACTTTTATTTTTACGAAGGCGAAAAACTCTTAGGCAAAATTGCAAGCATTTGGGCTGTCGTTGATATGACTTCAAAATCTCTTGTTCCTGCACAAGCCGCTTTGAACAATGAATATATGCCGCTTTATGAAAAAAGAGATGATGATTTGGCATTTAAGAAACTCAAACCATTAGAAAAAGCTGATATTGAAAAAGTTTTTGAAGTCCGCTATGAAGATATTGACGTTAATTCCCACGCAAACAACGGCAACTACATAATATGGGCATTTGAACCTTTAAGTTTTGATTTTCGAAGCTCATATAAAATAAAAACTCTTGATATACAGTTTAAAAAAGAAATTAAATATGGCGCAAAAGTCCTTTCACAAATTGATTTTTTGAATGATTTTACAACTCTGCATGCAATAAAAAATGCCGACACAAATGAAGATTTATGTCTTATTGAAGTTTTGTGGGAGAAATGGTAACAAAAAAAAATTTTTTCATGTTTTGGTAATATTACTTAAAAAATTGTTGAGGTTAATACCTTAAAATAATATAATAATAAAGCACTCAAAATTGAAAGGAATTATAATGGTTGCAGAAATGACATTTCCTGACTTGGAACGCACAATTAATCCGACACATGATATCAAACTTTTTGCCGGACGTTCTAATACAAAACTTGCGCAAGAAATTGCAGATTATTTAGGTACAACAATTGGTCCTATGATCGTTAAAAATTTTGCTGATGGCGAAATTTATGTACAAGTAAAAGAAAGCGTTAGAGGAGACGACGTTTTTATTATCCAACCGTTATGCAACCCTGTTAATGAAAATTTAATGGAATTATTGATTATTATAGATGCTTTCAAAAGAGCCAGCGCAAAAACAATTACAGCAGTAATTCCATATTACGGATATGCAAGACAAGATAGAAAAACATCAGGCCGTGAAGCGATTACAGCAAAACTTGTTGCTGACCTATTAACAACAGCAGGTGCAGACAGAATTCTTGCAATGGATTTACATACAGGACAAATTCAAGGATTTTTCAATATCTTAGTTGACCATATTTTTGCAACTTCAATTTTAACAAATTATATTAAAAGATTGAATATCAATCCTGATGATATGGTAGCAGTAAGCCCTGATACAGGCGGAGTTCAAAGGACAAGACATTTTGCCAAAGCAATTGGATGCCCTCTTGCAATTATTGACAAAAGACGTGACAAACATAATGAAGCAATTGCATCACATGTTATAGGTGATGTAAAAAATAAAATCTGCGTAATGTTTGATGACATGATTGATACAGCAGGTACTATATGCGAAGCTTCAAAACTCTTGAAAAAAGAGGGAGCAAAAGACATATATGTTTGTGCAGTTCATCCGGTATTCTCAGGCCCTGCTATTGAAAGATTAGCAAATGCTCCAATCAAAGAATGTATAGTTACAAATACTATACCTTTAGATATGGACAAAATGCCTCCAAATATTAAACAACTATCTGTAGCTCCACTTTTAGGTGCTGCAATAGCAAGAATTCACGATGATGAATCCGTAAGTTCATTATTTGGATTTGAAAAAGAAATGCAAGTACAATAACTTGAGCATCAAAAAATTCATGCTCCGTTGGAAATTTAGCTGTAACAAATGATTTTGTTGCACCATGTTTGACATACATAAAATGACTGGAATTGAGTGGAGCGGCTACGCTCTTCGTTAATATAGCATTAGATATTTAAAGCAAAACAGGTGCGAAGGCTAAGTGTCGAGATAATAAAAAAAGTTTTGTACAAACCTGCCTGAGTGCATTTATCTAATAAAGCGATAATAAAATTATTTGTTAAAATACACAAATATTTATAAAAGCGCTTTATGCATAGTCGTAAGCTATGTTGGGTGGAGCGGATACGCTCCTCTTTAGTTAAGACAAAAATAAGTTTGTATAAAACACAAGTGTCGGGTGGAGCGGCTACGCTCCTTCTTTAGTTAAGACAAAATAAGTTTATGCAAAACACAAGTGGCGGGTGGAGCGGCTACGCTCCAAAAAAAAGCCATTCTTTTTTTGAAGAACGGCTACCAGACTTGGGGAGGAGGTATGAAAAACTTTACGTTTTTCATATCTAATAATTTTTTATTCGACAAAAGAATTTTTTTCTTTTAATCTTTTGTCAAAATCTCATACAAATGATGTAGATTTATTTTGTTCAAATATTTAAAAAAGATTAAAATTTTAAATATTAAATAAAAACTCTGTTATAATACATTTATGAATGACAAAGATTATGAAGATTTTATATCAACAGTAAGCCATGAGCTGCGCACTCCTTTGACATCAATCAGAGGATTTTCTGAAACTATGCTTGCATCTTGGGATAAACTTGATGATGAAAGTAAGAAGAAATTTTTAAAAATAATAGTTGATCAATCAAACAGGCTTATCAATCTTGTAGAAAACATGCTCTCTGTCACCAAACTTCAAAATGCTAAAGACACGATCATATTAAAACAAATAACAATAACACCTGTAATAAACACAGTTATATCAATTGTAAAAAGTCAGTATAAAGATAAAAATTTTGTCATCAATATTAAACCTAATACATCATCAATACTTGCCGACAAAGATAAATTTGAGCAGATTTTGACAAATATAATCGAAAATGCAGCCAAATACGGGGATGAAAATTCCACAATATACATTGATGCAGAAAACAAGACAAATTCTGTATCAATCAAAGTCACAAACAGCGGAATAGAAATTAACCAAAATGATTACAACAAGATTTTCACAAAATTTTCAAGGATAGATAACCCGTTAACCAGAAAAGTACAAGGCAGCGGCTTAGGGTTATACATAACAAAAAATTTGGTTGAAAAAATGGGCGGATCAATTTCTGTAACATCAGCAAATCATCAAACAACATTTGAAATACAGTTACCAGCGTCAAATATAGAACTTCAAGCGAGGGAAAAATGCAGCCAGTAACTTTGATTATAGATAAAAGGCGTGAAATTTCCGTCAAATATAGAAAATTGTTAAAAAGTAATAATAACTCAGTTATAATTACAAAAAATCTTTTGTCTGCCTTAAAAATAATTCAGGACAACGAG
>CALVGY010000106.1 GCA_944327215.1 Candidatus Gastranaerophilales bacterium
GACAATATCATCATTTGACTTTGAGACAGGCATAGCTATTGTTAAATATTCATAAAAATCACTAGATGAAGAATGTTCATCTCTAAATGTGTTATGAAAATATTCATTATCACACATTTCGTCATTTTTTATTTTTATAATAACATTATTTTTCAACCTTAAAATTTTTATATTATCAGGGTTGAAACCTGTTTCATAATATAAAACAACTCTTACCACATTTGGAGAAGTTGAAAATTGGTTAATTTTCACTTCTTTAATCGGACCGGTTTTAAATCTCCAATCTTGCTTTGGAAAAGTTATAATTGAAGAATTTATGTCAAAATAAACTCTAGCCGGGTTTTGCATTTTAACGAATTTTACATTTTGCAAAACATTACCTGATACCGTATCTTGCCCTGATAATACAAAAATTGAATTTGACGTATCGAAATTTGCATCAGTAAACTTGTATAACTGTTCAGCACAAACCGGTTGAACAAAGGTAAATATAGCAATTAAAAATATGAATAATAATGTAAAAAATTTTTTCATGAATCTAATCTCACTCATTATTATATAACGAGTTGATTAAGCTATCAAATTGTTACAATTTATTTATTCATCCAAAAGGTGACTAACAACTGCTATATAAACTGCATTAGTTCTATTTTTTGCCTCCAATTTTCGAATAATTGAACTTATGTGAGCTTTAACAGTATGTGTGCTCACAAAAATAATTTTACTGATTTGCGAGTAACCATAACCTTGTGTAATCAGTTTTAAAATAGTTTTTTCTCTTTGTGTTAATTTTTCCATATTCATACCTCACACTCAGAGAATAACATATATTATTTTTTATATATTAATTTTATTGCCGTTTTTTATTTTTTTCAAAAAACTTGAAAAAAAAATCTTTTTTTGTTAATATAAAAGTTGCTGACAAAATTATAAGCGCCCGTAGCTCAGCTGGATAGAGCGTTTGGCTACGAACCAAAAGGTCGGGAGTTCGAATCTCTTCGGGCGTAGGTTTTAAAAGATAATAGCGATAAGGGTTTTCACTTATCGCTATTTTTTTTATTTGAATTGAATAATAATCAATTTGTCCACATTAAATATATTTATTACTTTTAAGCATTCTATATATACATTATAAGTATTTGCAAAATTATTAACAATTATAAACAATTAAAATAATAATTTAGGATGTAATTATGGTTGATATTGAAAAATTTTTAAAATACATGAAAACACAACAACCTGTTGAAGGTGGCTCAGATATTTTTATGATGTTTGAAGATTTGTCGCAAGAAGCACTTAAAATTACTTTTGAGATAAATAACAAATATCATACCCCTGATGAATTGCGAAAATTATTTTCTCAACTTACCGGAAAAAATATTGATGTCAGTTTCCGCTTTTTCCCTCCGATTTATACAGATTGCGGGAAAAATATTACAGTCGGCAAAAATGTTTTTATTAATATGTGCTGCAGATTTCAAGACCAAGGTGGAATTGAAATTGGAGACGGATGCTTTATTGGACATAATGTTACATTTGCAACATTAGACCATGACATAAACCCAAATAACAGAACCACAATGCATCCTGCACCAATAACCCTTCAGAAAAATGTTTGGATTGGATCTGACTCAACAATTTTAAAAGGCGTGACTATTGGAGAGAATTCCATTATTGGGGCAGGGAGTGTAGTAGTCAAAGATATTCCACCGAATTGCATTGCGGCCGGAAATCCTTGCAAAATATTGAAATATATTGATGATAACATTTAATTTAACAATTATGAGGTAGAAATGTTAAAAAAAATCCTAATCCTAACTGTATCATTTTTAATTTTACAAACAAACTTTGCATTATCAACAACACTAAATAAAGGAGATAAAAATATGACAAGAACGGATATTTGTAAAAAAAATTATAAAGAATTATTTAAAGGAGAAGCACTTCCTCAAAACGTCGATGATGCTGAAATGCTTGCAATTTTGCAGAAATACATTTTTGGCGAAATCTTCACAATAGGGGATCTTGACATAAAAATGCGCGAAATGCTTACGGTTACATCATTAACAGTACAACAAACTTTACCTCAATTAAAAGCTCATATTAATGCTGCATTAAATGTTGGAGTAACCCCTGTTGAATTAAGAGAAGCAATATATCAATGTGCTCCTTTTATAGGTTTTCCAAAAACATTAAATGCTTTAACATTTCTAAATGAAGTATTCAAAGAAAGAGGCATACAAACCCCTCTCAAATCGACAGCAACGACAGCAGAACAAGAAAGATTTGCAAAAGGTTCGGCTATTCAAACCCCAATTTACGGTAACGAAATTGAGGAATCAATGAAAGGTCTTCCCAAAAATATGGGTAAAGATGTTTCAAGATTTTTGACAGAAGTTTGCTTTGGCGACTTCTACACAAGAGAAGGACTTGATATAAAAACACGAGAATTACTGGTAATAAGTATCCTTGTTACAACCGGAAATACATCTGTTTTAAAAAGCCATATAAAAGGGAATTTAAAAATAGGAAATTCAAAAGAAACTGTCACTGCAGCTATAATTCAATGTCTTCCATACGTAGGATTTCCAAACACACTTTCAGTCTTGACAGCAGCAAAAGAAGTCTTCAATTCTAATAAATAATAAATAATAAATAAAAAAATTAAGGAGAATAAATGTATACAATAAAAGAAGCTGCAAAAAAATCAGAATTATCAGAACACACCCTACGTTTCTGGGCTAAAAGCGGTTTTTTCCCATTTATTAAACGAGATAAAAATAACATAAGATTATTTGATGACAATGATCTTGAATGGGTAAGAATTGTTAAATGCTTAAGAGCAGTCGGCGTAGAAAACAAATCTGTGAAAAAATATATTACCCTTTGTCTAATGGGAGATTCTACAGTCAAAGAGCGTTATAACATTATTTTGGCTACAAAAGAAAAAACAGAACAAAAAATAAAAAATTTACAAGAACAACTAAAACTATTAGAATATAAAGAACATTTCTATAAAAATATAATTACCAATAATCTGAAAGATAGCTGGAATCCTATACATAAAAAGAGCAACTAAATAGGTAATTCTATTTTTAAAATTCTATAATATTTAAATAAAAATAGGGGGTTGATTTTTGATTTTCAGCGTTACATAATGGGGTGTAAGCGAATTTATCGCGGGATGGAGCAGTCTGGTAGCTCGTCGGGCTCATAACCCGAAGGTCGTTGGTTCAAATCCAGCTCCCGCAACCAATTGATATACGTGGCTTTTAGAGATTTTCTAAAAGTCACTTTTTTAGTTTTTGCAACACATTTCACTACACATTGGAATAAAAAAGTTGAAAACTCTCTCACTAATCGAATAAGGAATGTAAAAAAATTTTATAGCATAAATATGGTTTGACAGACATTGCAGGAATTTCATTTTTAGCAAATCCCTACTAAAAAAATCAAGATATATTTGAAACACAGCTATAAATATACACTTAATTTGATTATTTATTACAAATAATTTGATTTATAGAAGGCATTTTAACAATATAATTTTTTTATTATGAACCATTTCTATTTTTATGATACATTTATTTTGTAGTGAAAAATTAAGGAGTAAATATGAATAATATTTCATTTCAGTCAAGAGGATACAATGTAAGTTTTAATGGAACGATTCACCGTTCTGCTCAAAATATTTTTAAAAATTTGTGCAATGATATCCAGTCTTTCGAAAATTATCAAGGAAAGACTATTACATCCAAAGATGTTTATGAAAAGATATCTGATTATATGGCAAAAACAGATAAAGATACGGAATTATTTTGGAAAAAATCAAGTTTTTTAAATTTATTTAAATTACACAATTATGAAGGATTTATGTTTCGAAATAAAGCTACTAAAAAAGAAATTTATGGTAGCAAATATCCTATCTTTAGCGATTTTAATGTATATCATCCTTCCGAAAAGTATATTGATGATTTAGGTGTTACTGCACAAGCACCAATACTTAAATCTAGGAAAGAAGTTTCTGGATACAAATCTCCTTTTATTGAAAATATTCATGAATATTTTAATGGCTATGAGAGATTTGTGGTTGGGGGAGAATCATATTATAAGAAAAGATCTCCCATATTGGGCTTGTTTACAGGTATGCTTAGAAAAATTATAGGTTGTTTCCCTCATAAAAAAATTATTCCATATGATATATCGGAACTTTACCGTCTTAACAGGTGGGTAGAAGAATTAACTACTCATACTAAACCTAGCGATATTGATAGATTATTAGGCATTATTAAATAATTAATTTTAAATTG
Organism: Candidatus Gastranaerophilales bacterium; assembly: GCA_944327215.1. Taxonomy (GTDB): domain Bacteria; phylum Cyanobacteriota; class Vampirovibrionia; order Gastranaerophilales; family Gastranaerophilaceae; genus Stercorousia. The sequence goes on from CALVGY010000106.1 coordinate 4,311, forward strand.
AGTAGGTTAAGTGAAACTTAACAATAAAATTATTATTTAAATTTTTTAAACATTATGCGAATTTAAGAGTATTCTTTGTAATTTTAAGTCCTAATAAAGTCCAGTTTTGACCAATTAATATCGTACAACTCCCGACGGCTATAATATAGTGTTTGTAAAAGAACAACCAGTTTAGGAATATTTGACAGGTAGTTCGGGAATTTTGGGACAGATAAATTTAGAAACTTAAA
>CALVGY010000107.1 GCA_944327215.1 Candidatus Gastranaerophilales bacterium
AAAAAACTTGATCTTGAATTGAAAAAACTTGATACAGAACATTCAGCATTACAAACAGAATATGATTCAGTAAAAAATGTTGTTGATAAGAATGTTGAAGCTTCTTTCAAAACATTTGGATAAATTTAAGACTTTTCGGGGTGATGTAAATCAGCGAATAGTTTTAAAAGAGGGATGAAAAATTTATTTTTTAATCCCTCTTTTTTATTTTATCTGGCAAAAATAAAAATTTACATGTTTTGTAAAAGGGAAAAGGAGGCTAAACAATGAAAGTTCAATTTGGGAATTTCCCGATTAATCAAAGTAGAGTATTTGAAATTAAAGATGCCCGTATTTTGGGAAGCAATAAGTTTTCTCCTGCAATATATTATAGTTTTAGAAATTCGGCAGCTAAAAACAATGCAGGCATTGCAGCATTTAACAACAAAATGTATGTTATTTCACTTAAAGAAAATGCTGAAAATTTACTTAAAAATTTCTCAGAATTGGGACTTAAGATTTCTGATGCAATAAAAGATCCTGAAAGAATTAAACAAATTATTTCAAAAGAAAATAAACATTTAAGAAAATTTTTCTAAATTCAAATTTTAATAAATAAAAAAAGACCTTTGAATTTCAAAGGTCTTTTTTTTGTTGTAATTTTCAATCTGCTTATTTTGCAGCAGCTCCTGATTTTTCGATAATTTCTTTTTCGATGTTAGCAGGAACTTGTTCATAGTGGTTGAATTCCATAGAGAATGTACCACGTCCTTGAGTATTTGATCTCAAATCAGTTGCGTAACCGAACATGTTAGCAAGAGGAACAATAGCTCTTACGATAACATTTCCTGTATTACCAACAGGTTCTTGACCTTCAACACGTCCACGTCTTCTTGAAATATCGCCGATAATTGTTCCTGTAAATTCATCAGGAATTTCAATTTCAACTTTCATCATAGGTTCAAGGATACAAGGTTGAGCTTTGCGGCAACCTTCTTTAATGGCCATAGAACCTGCGATTTTGAATGCCATTTCAGAAGAGTCAACTTCGTGGTAAGATCCATCGTAAAGTTCAACTTTAACGTCGATCATTGGGAATCCTGCTAAAATACCGCCTTCTAAAGCTTCTTCCATACCTTTTCTTGCAGGTTCAATGTATTCTCTAGGAATAGCACCACCAACGATTTTGTTTTCAAATACAAATCCTGCATTTTCTTCAGCCGGAGAAATTTTAACTTTAACGTGACCATATTGACCTTTACCACCTGACTGACGGATGAATTTAGAGTCTTGATCAGCAGTTCCGCGGATTGTTTCACGGTATGCAACTTGTGGTTTACCGATGTTAGCTTCTACTTTGAATTCTCTTAACATACGGTCAACAATGATGTCAAGGTGAAGTTCACCCATGCCTGAAATAATTGTTTGACCTGTTTCTGTATCAGATTTAACACGGAATGATGGATCTTCTTCTGCAAGTTTTTGAAGAGCGATACCCATTTTATCTTGGTCAGCTTTTGTTTTTGGTTCAATAGCTACAGAAATTACAGGTTCTGGGAAAGTCATTCTTTCTAAGATGATAGGAGCTTTTTCATCACACAATGTATCACCTGTAGTAGTGTCTTTCAAACCTACGGCTGCACAAATATCACCTGCGTAAACTTCTTGTTCTTCAAGTCTTTGATCAGCGTACATACGAACTAATCTTGCAATACGTTCTTTTTTGCCGTTTGTAGCATTTAACACATAAGAACCTGAAGTGATTACGCCAGAATAAACTCTTAAGAATGTCAAACGACCTACATAAGGGTCTGTCATAACTTTGAATGCCAAAGCTGCAAATGGTTCTGAATCAGATGAATGTCTTTCAGTTTTTGTTCCGTCTTCCAATTCACCTTCAATAGCTTTTACATCAACAGGTGATGGCATATAATCAACAACTGCGTTTAATAATAATTGAACACCTTTGTTTTTAAATGCTGTACCGCAGCATACAGGTACGATTTTATTTTCGCAAACTGCTTTTCTTAATACAGCTTTCAATTCATCAACTGTGATTGAATCTGGATCTTCAAAGTATTTTTCCATTAAAGCATCATCTTCAGATGCGATAGCTTCAACCATTGCATCTCTGTATTCTTTAGCTTTTGCAGCCATATCTGCTGGAACGTCTTCTTCTCTGATGTCAGTTCCTAAGTCGTTTGTATAAATTTCAGCTTTCATTGTCATAAGGTCAATTAAGCCTGTAAATTTGTCTTCTGCTCCGATAGGTAATTGGATTGGAACAGCGTTAGCACCAAGTCTTGTTTTGATTTGTTCTACAACTCTGTAGAAGTCTGCACCTGTTCTATCCATTTTGTTAACAAATACCATTCTTGGAACTTCGTATCTGTTAGCTTGTCTCCATACAGTTTCAGACTGTGATTGAACACCGCCTACTGCACAGAATACTGCTACAACACCGTCTAATACACGTAAAGATCTTTCAACTTCGATTGTAAAGTCAACGTGGCCCGGTGTGTCGATAATGTTGATTTGATGTCCTTTCCATTCTGCAGTTACTGCTGCTGATTGGATTGTGATACCTCTTTCTCTTTCTTGTTCCATAAAGTCTGTTACGGCAGCACCATCGTGAACTTCACCGATTTTATGAGTTTTTCCTGTATAGAACAAGATACGTTCAGTTGTAGTGGTTTTACCGGCATCGATGTGAGCGGCAATACCAATGTTTCTGATTTTTTCTAATGGAGTTTTTCTAGCCATTTTCTCATTTTCCTTTTTTATATTGTGTACTTCGCTATTATATTTTAGCTTTACTAAAATTATCACACAAAAAAATATTTTTACAAAATAAATTTGTTTGTAATTTTACATATTTGAAATATAATTACATATATGAAAACGTTGGATAAATATACAAAGACCTTTGAATTTGTTAAAAAAACAGGGCTGAAACATATAGCTGTGATTATGGACGGAAACAGAAGATGGGCTAAAGAAAAGAATTTGCCATCAGCTATGGGACACAAAAAAGGTGTTGATGCCTTGAAAGCTACTCTTAGAGCTTGTAAAGATTTTGGAATTAAGTATTTAACTGTTTACGCGTTTTCAACAGAAAATTGGAATAGAAAAAAAGAAGAAGTCGATTTTTTGATGGAACTTTTGGCAATTACTTTGACAAATGAGCTTGCTGAAATGCATTCGGAAGGTGTTGTTATTAGTTTTATCGGTGATATTTCAAAGTTGAGTGACAAACTCCAAAAAATCCTTGCTAATTCTGTTGAAACTACAAAAAATAATAAAGGGGTTCATTTGCAGATTGCATTCAATTATGGTTCAAGAGATGAAATTGTTCATGCTGTAAAAAATATTATTGAAAGCGGTGTGAAAGCTGAAGATGTGACAGAAGATTTGATATCTGAAAATTTATACACTAAAAATATTCCTGATCCTGATTTACTTATCAGAACAGGCGGTGAGATGAGAATTTCAAATTATCTTTTGTGGCAGATAGCTTATTCAGAGTTATATATTACAAAACAGTATTGGCCTGAGTTTGACAAAGATTCTCTTGCATTGGCGATTGAAGAATTTCATAACAGACAAAGAAGATTTGGAAAATAGATTATAAGAGGATAAGATGTTCAGAATACAAGATGACAGGCTATTTTTAATAGAAATTTTGTGCAAAGCACCTATGATAGCTTGACCTCCTGCCCTCAGAACTTCTGTAAAGCTTGTTAATCAAAGGATATAAATATATGACACAAACAATCGTATTTGCAACGGGAAACGCTCATAAATTACAAGAAATACAAGATATTGCAAACGGAACTGAAATTGAATTTGTTCTTCCCCAAGAAGGTTTTAAACCAGTAGAAGATGGTAAAACTTTTGAAGAAAATTCTTTTATTAAGGCGAAAGAGGCTGCAAGAGTAAGCGGGAAAACTTCATTAGCTGATGATTCAGGATTGTGCGTAGAAGCTCTTGACGGTGCACCGGGAATTTATTCTGCACGCTTTGCTGAAACTCCTCAAAAAAGAATAGATAAACTGCTTGGAGAACTAAAAAATAAAGATAATAGAAACGCAAAATTTGTTTGTGCAATGACCCTTGTTGATAAAAATGGAAAAATTTTGTTTCAAACTCGTGGTGAATGCTTTGGAAAAATTGCTTATAAACAATCGGGTGTGAATGGTTTCGGGTATGATCCTGTTTTTCTTACACAAGATACAGACTATAAGCAAACTATGGCAGAAATGTCAGAAGAAGATAAAAATAAAATTTCGCATCGTGGCAGGGCGCTAAGAAAAGTTTTGGAATATTTGAAAAAGTAGAAGTTTTTTCATTTTGAGCCTCAAAAATTTCTGTAAAGATGTAAATTGATTGGATTACATCCCATTCTCTCGGAAATATAGTAAAAGTCATTCTGAACTTGTTTCAGAATCTAAAAATTAATCTCGTAGACCCTGAACTAAATTCAGGGTGACAGCT
>CALVGY010000108.1 GCA_944327215.1 Candidatus Gastranaerophilales bacterium
TTGTTTGTTTACGAGTGATACCTAAACCTGCTCTGTATACAACATTGTCTAATCTTGATTCAAGAATTTGTAAACGGATTGTACCTGTTACGCCTTTTCTTCTTGCTGCTTCATTGTAATATTTTGCGAATTGTTTTTCACTTACTAAATATGTAAATCTGATTTTTTGTTTTTCTGCTAAGTGAATTGCATATTCAGAAAGTTTCTTTCTTACTGCGCCGTGTTGGCCTGAAGCAGTTTGTCTCATAGAAGATGTTAATTTTCTGTTTGACAAATCTTTAACTTTTTTATTTCTAAATAATTTGTTTGATGGTCCTGTATATCTAGCCATTTTATTTATTTCTCCTTTTGTTGTGATAGGGCATCTATGGTTTGCTGTTTTGGCTTTTAACGCAAGCCCCTATCTGTTTGTTTCTTTACTTAATTCGTCATTATACACGACGTTTTTTAGGTGGACGGCATCCGTTGTGTGGGATTGGAGTTACGTCTTTGATTAATGTAATTTCCAAACCTGCAGCTTGGATAGCTCTGATTGCAGTTTCTCTTCCTGAACCAGGTCCTTTGATATGTACTTCAACTTTTTTCATACCTTGGTCAATTGATTTTTTTGCAACAAGTTCTGCTGCTGATTGTGCTGCAAATGGTGTTCCTTTTCTTGCACCTTTGAAACCTGTAGCACCTGCTGTTGCCCAAGCAATAGCATTACCTTGAGTATCTGTTGAAGTTACGATTGTATTGTTAAATGTTGATTGAATGTGTACAACACCTTGCAATACGTTCTTTTTTTCTTTTTTCTTTGTTTTTACTGGTCTTGCCATTTTTATTTCCTCTATTTTTATAAATTAATTATTTTACTAAACTGTTTTCTTTTTAGTGATAGCTAAACCTTTTTTACCGCGTCTAGTTCTTGCGTTTGTTTTTGTTCTTTGTCCACGGCATGGAAGGTTACGTTTGTGTCTTAGACCTCTATAAGATCCGATTTCTTGAAGACGTTTGATGTGTAATGAAACTTCACGACGCAAGTCACCTTCGATGTGGTAGTTTGCTAATTCGTTTCTTAATAATTTAATGTCTTCATCTGTTAAATCGTCTGTTCTTAAGTCTGGTGAAATTTTAGTAGCTTCAAGAATTTTTTTCGCTCTTGTTGGTCCGATACCATAAATGTATGTTAATGCTACTTCCATTCTTTTGTTACGAGGTAAATCTACCCCTGCTAGTCTTGCCATTTTAAATTTTCCTTTCTTGTTGTTAGATTTTTTTTGATATGAGGCTTAAATTCTTCCTCACCATCTGCCGTTAAGCTCGCAGATTCAGCTTATTTTTTGTTGTGAATTAACCTTGTCTTTGTTTGTGTTTAGGATTTTCACAAATTACTGCGATTCTGCCTTTTCTTTTAATACATTTGCATTTGTCGCACATTGGTTTTACTGATGATCTTACTTTCATTGTCTTTTCCTTTATTTTGTTTGTACTTTATTGTGCTTTTTACTTGAGTCTGAATGTAATTCTGCCTCTGCTCAAATCATAAGGTGTCATTTCAACTTTTACTTTGTCTCCAGGCAAAATTCTGATGAAATTTTTTCTGATTTTTCCTGAAATGTGAGCTAAAATTTCGTGGTCATTTTCAAGTTTTACACGAAACATTGCGTTAGGCATTGCTTCAAGTATTGTACCTTCTATTTCTATTACGTCTTTTGACATATATTCCTCTTTTTCGGCTGTACATAATACACCTATTTAAGGCGTTATAATTATCATACTTGGAAAATATTCATTTGCAAGCGGTTTGACATGTTTTTAAACAACAAAAATTTAATATATTTATTGATTGTTTATTTAATAAAGCCACTCTTTCAATATTTATAGTTCTGTTCAAACTCTCTTGTTTTTGCAACTTTTCGGAACTTTGTAAATTTTTCTTAATATTTCTAATTATTTTATTTTTAATAAAACAAAATTGTACTTATATGGCAATATTTTTATAAATATCTTATAATTGTTAACTTTTTTTAAGAGTTTTTTATTTTCTGAAATCCAAAGGGAATAATATACTTAATATATTTAGAGAATAAAATTTTGGAGAGATTTATGGCTATAAAAGTAGACGGTATAGAATCAGAAGACGAATTGAGGAAAGCTCAAGCAGCAGCTCAAGCTCAAGGAACATCAATAACAAATTATAATGAATGGGCGCAAATCTTGAAAGATTTTGCTGAAAATGGTATTGAGTCCACTGGTTCTTATGCCGGAGATAAAGCTAGAATGCAAGAAATTCAGTTAGCTGTTGAGGAGTATGTTAATGAACTTCAGCAGCAAGAAAAAATTCAACAAAACCAGCCTGAAAATAAAGAAACTCAAAAGGTTCAACAATCTACGGAAAATGATAAAAATCAAGATATAAAAGCTACTGTTGCAAATGCTACAAGCTCTCAGATAATGGCTGATTATATGAAATATTATCATATGTTGATGTAAAGAGTTTTTAAAAAAAATTGATTTAAAAAGGCAAAGTTTAAAATAGACTTTGCCTTTGTTGTATTTATTTTATTTAAATATTTTCACTCTATTGAATGGCCAGAAAAGTATTACGGCTCGTCCTATAAACCTATCTTCCGGCAAGAAACCCCACCATCGACTGTCATAAGAATTGCCTCTGTTATCACCCATCATAAAGTATTTATGCTCAGGAATAATCATTGGTCCGCAAAGCATATCTTCACCACATGGTTTGTCATAATAGTCACTCATAATGTAGGTTTCTTCTAGAGGCTTGTCATTAATATAAATTGTGCTTTTCCCTGTGTTATCTGTTTTTATTTCAAATTTGTCTCCCGGAACGCCTATTACACGCTTGATATAGGCGACATCTTTGCAGAAAAAGCCTGTTAGTCTCGAAAATATACGCCACGGAGTGTTTGGTAATTTTTCAAACGGAGGGTAAAATACCATTATATCCCCTCGTTTTGGAACTTTATAGAATCTTGAAAATCTTTCAACTATGATTCTATCCCCTTCTATTAATGTTGGGCGCATTGAAGCTGAAGGAATCCAACGAATTTCTCCGATGAAAAATCTTATTATAATAACCATAACAACGACAAAAACGACTGTTTCTATTATTTCTCTTGCTGTTGGGTTAATTTTTTCATATTCTGTTTTTAATTTTTGTATTAATTCTTTAAGTTTATTCATTTGTTAAAAGTTCCGTAAGCTCTCTTAATTTTTTTGTATATATATTATTTTCAAGATTTTCAAGATTTTTTATTGCCTTGTTAACGAAATTATTCAACAAAAGAACGGTTTTTTCAATACCTTTGTCCGGTATATTACAATCTCCCGAAAATATTATTGGGGCTGTGTATACTCCATCTTTGATATCAGATTTTGTAGTTTTTATATTAATTAAATCATCTCTTATTTGAAATGCAATTCCAAAATTTTTGGCAAATTCTGAATGGTTATCTTCTCCTGTTAAAAGAAGAGCACCATTAAGTGCTGTCTCAAAAAGTGCAGCTGTTTTTTGTTCGGATTTTTTTATGTATTCATCGAGCGTTGGAATTTGAAATCTGGTAAAATGTTGGTTTATTTCTCCTTGGCACATTTTATCAAGAGTTTGAGCAAACAATTCGATTAATTTAATTGAATTTAAACTGCAAATTTTCTTTAAAGCTATTGATATAAGATAATCACCGGAGATTACTGCAAGTTTATTTTCAAATTCATTGTTAAGAGTTTTTTGTTCTCTTCTGGTACTACATTCGTCAATAACGTCATCGTGAATTAACGATGCATTATGCACGAGTTCAACTGCAATTTGTAGTAAAATTTGGTTTTTATTAATTTCTTTGCCTAAAGCTTTCAGATACAAAAAAGTTATGGCTGCTCTAATGTGTTTTGATGGAGCATTTAAAATGTTCAAAAGCTTTGATTGTAAAGGCTCTTGTATATCAATATCAGCTATAAGGTTATTTTTAACATTGTTTATATCTTTTTGAATTATAGATGTTATTTCAAAATATTTGTTCTGAAAGCTCATAATAATATTTTAGCATAAAAAAAACGACAAACTTGCGCTTGTCGTAGGAAAATCAATAGGAAAAAGGGAAAGGAAACTTTTAAATTTTTTATAATATTTTTTATAGTTAATTTTATTTTTTTGTTAGTTTTTGAAGTGTATACTCCTGTCTTTAGTTCAGTTTAAATTAAGTTTTTTGAACCACCAGATTGGCGGGTGGAGCGGCACGCTCCTAGCCGA
>CALVGY010000109.1 GCA_944327215.1 Candidatus Gastranaerophilales bacterium
AAAATCGTTCAAACGTTATAATGCATAAATAAAAAAACGTAAGAATTAAACCCCTGAAACCGGAGGTAAATCAATACTTTTTAAGCGTTGTTCAATTCTTCTGTACCATTTCAAATGTTGTTTAAAAAGAATATTATATTTTGTAACATCACCTTGAGAAATTTCATTGAATAAATTATCACAAGTTTCTTGAAGAGCATGTTCAAGATAATGAGTTAATTCTTTTCTTGAAAATTTGTCAAGCTCATTACCTTTTCTCAATTCAATACGTTTCCCAAATTCTACAATAACTTCCGGTCTATTATCTCTTAAAAAGCAATAATCAATCCCCATTGGAATAAGATTCACTTTGCCATATCTTTCTAAAGCTTTTTCAGCGATATATGCAAGTCCAGTCTGAAATTCAATTGGCCTGTAATGAGGCGGCCTTATAATACCTTGAGGGAAAATACAAAGCATATTTCTTATATCACCTACGACATCAACAGAATACTGTAATGCTTTCATTGCAGACTGTGCTGATTTTTTATTAACAGAATAAGCTCCTCCACGCCTCAAAAGCGGAAATCTATTTAATTCCTCAACCATTAAACGTATTTCTTTATGAAAAATTCTATGGGTAGTATTATAAAGCACAATACCATCCCACCAATTGCAATGAGGAGCAAAAAGAATAGTAGGGACATCTCTATCACCGTCAAAATAGTTTTCCTCACCCCTGTATCTAAACGCATAAAAACGATTTTGAAGCATATTGAAGAAAAACATACTGGCAACCCAAAGCCAAAATTTACTTGTCTTTGCCGGCTTAAATTTTTCCTCCTTATTCCTCAACTTTGTCGGGGGGATGTCAGAATATAATTGTTCTTCTACCATAATATATTAATTGTACTCTACTTATTAAAAATACGCAAATAAGATAATGTAATATTTTAAGAAAATTTAACTTATGAAAAACATTTTGATCGTTCAAAGTAATTTATTTAATATATAATCAAAAACTTCGCCAAAATTTTACAAAAATATTAAAATTTATAAACCGTAATATAAACTGTCAAATCAAGCAAAATAAATAAATTTAAAATTAAAAAATTTTTTTATTTAAATTTATTTAATATTTCATAGCAAAAATTTGACTTAATGATTTGCTTATTTTACTCTTTTAATTGAGAGGAAATGGAGTGAATATCTCCAGCTGCTGCCGCAGCCGTAAAAGCCGGAATGCTCAAAGAACACACAAAAACCACGTGCAGTTTTGGTTTGTGTACAACAATATTTCTTTGAGTCCTCTAATGTTTAAACTAGAGGATTTTTTAATGTCAGTTACAGCATTACAAACAAATAGTGCAAGAGTTGGAACTTGTCCTCACGGGTTACCTCTCGGGGCATGCCCGATATGTAACGGGATGAGCGGAGGAGGAGGCTTGAAAAAAGCCGATTTTTCAGCCAAACCTGGTGAAATGAGTTGGAATGAATGTGCGGCAATAGGAGCATTTTTAAAAGCTCAACAACAAGCAAAAGCTCAAAGACAAGAGGATGCTCAAAATTTTGCACTAAGAGTTCAATCTTTCCAAAATGCTTTAATGAATTCCAGTCAAAAACTTGCAAATATTGCGCAATTCCTTACAAATAACACTCCGGCAATAATCGCAAAACCAATAAATTTTGTATTAAATACCGTTTTAGGCAATGCCCTAAAAACCATTTCAAACATTCCAAAAACTATCTCTAATGCAATACAAACAATCCAACAGAAACTTGCGGATATTTCAGACAAATTAACCGCAATTATCGGAGAATTGAAAGCCTCAATTGAAAAGAAAATTTCAGAAGCATTCAAGGATTTGAAAAAGAAAGTTAAATCTCTATTTTCAATATTCCAGCCAATGGATACCGATAATGATGACAAACAAATAGACGAAACTAAAAAAGCTTTTGAATTAAGAACATTTATACATGAACTTTATAAAAAACTTACTCAAAATGAAAAGGATTTAGAAGACAATGACAATTAGCCCGCTACGTGATAGAGAAACTTTAAGACAACAAAAGAACTTAACAAGCGCGCAAAAACGTACAAATACAGAAACCAAAGAAGGTGTACTTGTTAACAACTTTATAAAAGATTGTCCGGATTGCAAAATCAACTTAGAAGATACTTGCGACACTTTGGTAATCTCTGAAAATTCTAAAATGCCTTCAAGATTATATGAAAAAGATAATGATACAAACAAAAATATTCTTCCAATAAGCGCAATAGCAATAGGTGTAATGGGTTCAGTAGCTCTATTGTCTGCATTTATAAGACGTAACACTCGCATTAATCTAAAAATTTCCAATGAAAAACGACTTCCTGCAACCACAAGAAATGTTGCACTTAATGAAGAAACACATCAGGCCCTGTATCAAATGATTCAAAGCCCTACAAGAAAAACAATCCTTGCAGGTATTGGAGTTTTAACCCTAACAGCTATGGCTTTTATGGGCAAAACATTTTTTGACGGATTTAAAGAAGTATGGGTAAAAAAACGAGAAGCAGATATTCAAAAAAACATGCAAGAACAGCTAATCAATATTGAAACCCAATCTTTCGCAGGGAAAATTCAAATTACACGCAGTATGCTTTCAGAAAAAGCTAAAGAATTCGGCAGATATCTTAGTGATGACAAAGAAAAAATTCTCCCGAATTTTGGAAAACATTTACAATTCAAAGGGAACAAAACGGATAAATCAACCCAAACAAATAACCTAAATTATTTTCTTCTTGGAGCCGCAACCGTTGCAGGAATAATAGGACTTGGCTTTGTCTCACTGAAAAATTTAAGCAAAAGCAAAAACTATCTTGAAAAAGCAATAAAAGATACCGAAAATAAAATAACAGATATAGTAAAAACTTCAACGACAAAAACAAAAGACAATGATAAAAAATTATTAGAAGCCTACTTACAATCAATAGATGCCAAAGAAGACACAATAAAAAAATACCTAAGTAATCTTAATTGGGATAAAAATGAACTGAATGAATTCATCCAAAAATTGATAAAAAAATCAAAAACATCAACAACAAAAGTAAATGAAACAATTGGCGGAGACGGCACGCCAAAGCCAACATTCTATTCACACGTAGATGATTACAGAGCATTTTTCTATAACTGGCTATTAGACACTGATAACAAACAATTTAAGCAATTGTTCTTTGGAATAACAGGCCTAACCGCAATCAGTTATGGCGGGAAGCTTGCAGGAGAAGCTATTAAAGAAGTTCAAGTAAAGAAATTAAATGCACAAACCGAAGTTGAACTGCAAAACAGACTTGTATCAACAGAATTAAGAAACTTCAAATCAAAAAAAGATGCCGCCATTCAACCTCTTGTTGATGAATTTTATAAACAAGTTGATAATGGCAAACCAAAAGAAGAATTAAAAGTAATGGCTGATAACATCTTATTAGAAATCAAAAACGGTCCGCCGTTTGTATATTCATAGGAGGGAAAATGTATAATTATATTACGGCAACACCTATAATATATAATAATATTCCTCAATACCAACCTTGCCAACTTCCTTCCGGGAACAGAAATTATACACTGGTTGACAAAAATAAAGTTGACTGCTTTTTATCACAAAAAGAAACAGCTCTACCATATCTTGCAGATATTTTAGCTCACTCAAATAACGAAGCACAAATAACAGAAACATTATATATTATAGATAAAATGGCAGATTCCAAAGTAAAAGGACTTGATAAACTTTATCCGGTGCTATCACGTTTTAATAACACAACCTCCCCTAATATCCAAACTTTTTTAGCTGGAATATATAGAAAAACACAAATTCCTGACGCATTTGGTCCGCTTGTAAAAATGCTCATACAAAATTCAATACACCCTCAAACTTCAAACTTCGATCCTAATGAAGAAATTGGAGGCGCAATATTATCATACATTTCAGACAGATTTAGAAATTAATGTAAATTTAAATATGTTACAATTTCTTAACATGAGAAGCAGCATAATTAAAGTTTTCCACCCCATGTGTCGATAACATGAACATAAGTACTAAAACAAACGAAAGGAAGATCGACAGCAATGGGAATGGCAGCGTCACAAGCTAGATTTTTAGGTCTGACAGCCAGA
>CALVGY010000110.1 GCA_944327215.1 Candidatus Gastranaerophilales bacterium
AAAGAATTATTTAGAAATAGCGCAAATGATAAGACAAGATGTGTTAAACAAAGTTGATGTTCCTGTTTCAATAGGCGTAAGTTCTTCAAAATCTCTTGCGAAATTAGCGTCTGATAAAGCAAAAAAAAATGGAGAAGGAGTGTTTTTAGTTGGATCAAGAAAAATCATTCCTCTTTTAGAAAAAACAAGTATAGACGAAATTTGGGGAATTGGAAAAAATATTTCTTCTTTGTTAAGAAAAAATGGAATTTTAACTGCTTATGAACTTGTTCAACAAGATGATATTTGGTTAAACAAACAGATAGGTATAAGAGGCTTGGAGATGAAACATGAACTTTTAGGTGAAATGGTATCTCCTGTCTCTAATGATGAAAAATTGCCTAAATCTATACAAAAGACAAGTGCGCTTGCAAAGTTTTCTTCTGATAAAAATTATTTGAAAAATTCATTAAATTATCATATTCACAGAGCCTGTGTAAAATTGAGGAAAATTAATGCAAAATGCAAAGGGATAACTATTTTTTTAAGGACAAAAGATTTCAAAGTATATTGTAAAAAAAAGATTTTGAATGTTGCAACAGATTTTGAACTTGAAATTTCATCTGTGATATTTGAACTTTTGGACAAAATTTACAATCCAAATACTTTATATCGAAGTACTGGTGTAATTTTAGATGGCTTTGTATTTAACCATGAAGCGCAAATGTCTTTATTTTATGATTCTGAGATAGATGAAAAGAAGACAAAATTAGCAAAATGCTTTGACAAACTTGAAAATCGTTTTGGCAAAGATATTATTCAGACAGGTTTTATGAAAAAAGATGTGTAAAAAAGCTTCCATTAAATATGGAAGCCTTTTTATCTAATATGTAAGAAAAATTATTCTATAATCCAACCGTTTGTTAAATCAACTTTTATTGGTTTTAGAACTTTCATATAAATAACTTCATCAGGTGTAACGTTTAATTTTTCACCTTTTAATGTAGCTCTGACTATTTTCATAAACCAGTTTCTGTGTTTAGTAATTTCAGAAACACCGTTAAATGAAACAGTTTGATCATTGTTTGTAGTTAAAAGAGAGTTATCTAATACAAGAACCCCGTTTCTTACAAACCATTTGCCGCTTCTTACATCTAAAAGTTGTCCTTTAAGATTTGAACCTGAATATACCAAGATAAATTTATCTTTAGTAATATAGTTTTGAGGCGCACTTGCGATATACATTTCTCCAGGTTGAGAAGATTGAGAACTTACGTATTTAGTAAGTTTGATAGGAACAATTGATCCTGATGGGATTGTTCCAACAGATCCTTGGACAAAAGCATTTTCAACGACATAACCTTCACCGGTTTTCTTTCTCATAGCTTCTGCAAGTTTTGCGTTTGGATTAAGTTTTGCTTGTTCCATCATCTCATAAAGGATAGATGCAACTTCTGCTCTTGTTGCAGGTCTGTTAGCTTCTATTTTAGCTTTGTTAGCAGATGGAATTGTTACCAGCATATTTAATATTTCAGCTTTACCTGCAGGAATTAAGAACCATTGTGGAACTTCATTTACATCGGCAAATCTTTTTGATAAGACTTCTTTAGCTTTCATATCACTAATTTGTTCTGTAGTTAAAGCATTAACAGCAACAGAAATTGATTCTGCTCTAGTTACTGTATCATCAGGTCTGAAAGGTTGACCCTGTGGCGGGCAAGAGATTAAATCAAAATATAAAGCTTTTTGAATTGCATCATAAGCCCAGAATGATGTATCAATATCTGTAAAAGCTACAGGTTGTGCTACTGTTGTGTGTTCTTGGCCTAAAGCCTTAATTGCCATTGATGCAAATTCAGCTCTAGAAACATTATCGTCAGGTTTAAATGTTCCGTCAGGATAACCTACAATTACCCCTTTTTCTGTTAAAATTTCAATTTGTTTTGCAGCCCAATGATCTTGTGTTACATCAGGATAAGCAAAAGCAGGTATTGTAATAACTAATGCAACCAGTGCAGATAACGCCAGTTTGATTAAGTTTTTCATATTCTACTCTCCTATATAAATATTCACATTAATATCTTACATGTAAAAGCTTTTTACGGCAATATTTAATAAAGTTATGTTACTATATGCTAAATAAGGCAATTTTTATTTATTTTTTGTTTTAAAATTTGTGTTATTATTTTTTCGTAACAAGGAGTGTAGAAAATGCCAATTGATTTTAATCCTAATATTTTATTTGTAAATAATAACAGGCCGGTATTGCAAAATATTGTTAATTCTACATATTTAGCAAATCAACCGATTAAAGATACTTTTACAAAAACTGTACAAAGTCCTTCTGTAGAAAATAATTCGTTGTATGATGGAATAAAGATAAATAAAAAATCATTTGGGACAATTGAAAAGACAGGTCAGCAAGCTGAATTTTATACTATTACAAATAGAAATGGAGCAAGTGTCAGCTTGTCATCTTTTGGTGCAACAATTACATCTATAAAAGTTCCAGATAAAAATGGAAAATTAATAGATGTTACTCAAGGTTATGATTCGGTTACTCCTTATGAAAAATCCCCAGTAGGCCATGCGGGTGGAACAATTGGCCCTTGTGCAAATAAAATTAACAAAGGGACTTTCAAGCTGGGAGATAAAGAATATAAGTTAGATTGTAACAAAGACAACGGACAAACGCATTCTCATGGTGGCAAAGAAGGCCTTGATGTAAAAAATTGGAATGCAGAAGTTTTGAAAGACGGTGTAAAATTTACATATACAAAGAAAGATATGGAAGGCGGATACCCTGCAAATGTAAAAATGTCTGTGACATATAAATTTGATAATAATAACAGACTATCAGTAAAATATGAGGCTCAATCAGATAGTGATACTATTTTGAATTTGACAAATCATTCTTATTTTAACCTTGATGGTGCTGAAAATGTTTCTGAAAATTCTGTAATGGAACATATAATTCAACTCCCAAATTCTTCTAAATACACCCCCGTCAATGAAATTGCAATTCCGACAGGCGAAATAAAATCTGTAGAAGGCACTGATTTTGATTTCAGAACTTCTAAAAAATTATCAGAAATGAATAAAAATGGATATGATCAAAATTTTGTTGTAGATAATTATGACGGCAAAACATTAATCGAAGTTGCAAGAGTAAAATCTGAAAAATCAGGGATAAATATGAATGTATCAACTGATTTGCCGGGATTTCAGTTTTATACGGCAAATAATTTAGGCAAAGAATCACAACCTCTTGGCAAAGACGGAAAAAGATATGAAAAACATTCAGCTTTGTGTGTAGAACCGCAATTTTTCCCTGATTCTATAAATACATTTGATGAAAAACCTATTTTGAAAAAGGGTGAAAAATATAATAGAACAATAATTTATTCCTTTGGAAATATTTAAAATAATAATTTTATACGTTTAGCTAATTTTATAATTATTAATAAAATTGTAAGATAAGATGATGAAGCAATTTTTATTATTAATTTTAATAATGAATATTATTGCAATATCCGTTTATGCTGCTCCCTCAAAAACTCACAAATTCTATGAAAAGGATTATCAAAATGCTTGGTGTAGAGCAAATGGTGGGGTGACAGAATTGATTTTACCTGATAAAGCAAGGGTTGATTGTGTGACCAAAACCCATGCAATTGAATTTGATTTTACAAAAAAATGGGCAGAAAGTATTGGCCAAGCCTTGTATTATGGGCAACAACTTCATAAAAAAGCAGGAATTGTATTGATTTCTGAAAATGGTCAAAGTGATGAAAAATATATAAAACGAGTAAAATCAGTTGCAAATTGTCATAATATTGATATCTGGATAATTACTCCAGAGCAAATGAAATGTAAATAATAAACTGTAAATAATAAAACAAAAAAGATTTCATATTCGGGAATCTTTTTAAAGTAGTGGACAGGGCTAGATTGTCTTGGCCGCTCGCTTGTAACGGCAATTCCGTATTTTGCTTCAAGATTACATCTTTTGCAAAATACTCCAGCCTCTTCTCGCTCCCGCTCGAACCACAAATGGTGTTTCTCATCTCACCCCTGCAACAAAAAAAGATTTCCTGTTCGGAAATC
>CALVGY010000111.1 GCA_944327215.1 Candidatus Gastranaerophilales bacterium
GTGCGTAATCATAAAGATTTTTTACCCATTCAATATCCTGCCCTCTTACAACATCTCTTGCAAGAGCTGTATAATAATATCTGTCTAAAAGTACTATAAATCCTGATTTTAATGCAGGGATAATAGTATTTTCTAATCTGTCAGCAAAATCTGCGGCATATAAAAGGCTATATGTTGTAGCGTTTAATAAGTTTCTCTCTTTTGCATCATCAATAACGTTTGCAATAAGACGAGATGTTTTCCATTCGGAAATAATAACACCATAAGATTGTGCCTGAATTG
This sequence comes from Candidatus Gastranaerophilales bacterium, assembly GCA_944327215.1. GTDB lineage: Bacteria > Cyanobacteriota > Vampirovibrionia > Gastranaerophilales > Gastranaerophilaceae > Stercorousia. Next base: position 283 of record CALVGY010000111.1, read on the forward strand.
ATTTTTTTAATAGTTGTAATTGCGTAGATTTTCCCGAGCCGTCTGTCCCTTCTATAACAATAAGCAAACCTTCATATCCGTGTTTTGTTTTGAATTGTGTCATTATATGTTCACTCCTTTGTTATTAAGAACTTTTTTCAACATTTCTCTTATTCTAACTTGTTTTGAATGAATAGAATCCATTGCATCAAGTCTTACAAGTCCGAATTCATCTACCATTTTTTTATATTCTTCAATAACTCTTCCTTGAAAAATCATATAGCTTTCATAGGGGTCATTGCTGAGTTTTAAATCCATACCCGCTTCATAAAATTTTGGGGCACGGTTTGAACAAATTCTTTCCATTGAATCTTTTGGGTTGATATCAAAGTATATTGCAAGATCAGGTTTTATCGCGAAGTTGTAAACGTTTCTGACCCATTGAGGATCAACGCCTCTTGCGACATCTCTTGCAAAAGCGGTGTATGCATATCTGTCAGCCAACACAATAAAACCGGCTTTCAAAGCAGGATCAATAACCTGTTTTAGTCTGTCTGCAAAATCAACTGCATGCAAAAGAGAAAATGTTCTTGGGGATAACATATTTTTCTTTTTTGCAAGTTTTGTTGTCTGAGAGATTAATTCAGAGGAATTCCATTCCGTAAAAATAACATCGTGTCCTGTTGATTTTAACCAATCTCTCAAAAGTGCCAGTTGTGTAGATTTGCCGGAACCGTCTATCCCTTCTACACAGACTAAAGTTCCTTTATAATTGTGTTGTTCAGTTAATTTAGACAAATCTTATACTCCTTTTTCTTCCAAAATATGTACATTAATTTTCCCAAATTTTGCTGATAAATTGTCAATTAAGTGGATAAAATAAAGTTCCGGTTCCAAATCCTTTTGATCAAGGTCAATTATTGCTCCCCAATCACTTCTGCCATGGTGCGCAGCAATCATTCTTGCAATTTCTGTAAAACCTTGCATCATACAGATAGAAAATCCGTATTGGGAATGTGATATCCATTCTTTTCTGAAGTTTTCATCATAATCTATTAAGCCTGTTGTTAGATCAATTGTATATTCAAAAATTTTGCCGATATCATGTAACATACAAGCTGCAATAATATTATCACGATTAAATTTATATTCGGATATTTCCATATTAGCTTCTGCATAATGAATACATTCAAGTGTGTGAACCAAAAGGCCGCCTATATAGTTGTGGTGCATTAATTTTGCTGCAGGCATAATTTTGATTTTGTCTTTATGTTCTGCAAAATAGCTTGCAAGAAAAGCATTTAGCTTCTCATCTTTTATAGAATCTATGTAAGCTACAAGTTCTGCATAAAGTTTTTCACGTTCATTTTCATCAAGGCCTGTTTTAGCTTCTTTGATTAATTGAAGGCTTGATACAAGGCAATTATTATAGCGTTCATTAAATGAGGCAGATACAAGTCTTACGATATTGCCTGTTCTAAATATTTTGCTGTCATAGCGATTTAAAGTTTCTTCCCACAAAATACAGTTCAAGATGGAATCGTCTTCAAGGTTTTTTAATTGAAGTTTACCCATTTTGGTTCCAGCTTTTGTATCTCCAATTGAGAATATTATTACTTCATAATCTACATCTGTATTATACATTTTTTCTCCGTTTTGAAATTTGTTCTGATTCTGCCGCAAATTTGGTTCTTTAGATTAAAAGGATGTATGTTTGCGAGTTTAATTTTTGTTTCTGTCTATGATTTTATCGTTATTTCCCCAGACAAAAGAAGAACGAATTTCTTGACCGACTTTTTCAATCAAATGATCAGCATTTTCTTGTCTAAGTTTGTTAAAGTTTTTGCATCCTGATTTCATTTCGTTCATAAACTCATCAGCAAATGCTCCGCTTTGGATATCTTTTAGCAATTCTTTCATTGCATTTCTTGATTCTTTTCCAATAACTTTTGGACCGCGGGTCATATCACCATATTCTGCAGTATTTGATATTGAATATCTCATATCTGCCAAACCGCCTTGATTTATTAAATCAACAAGCAGTTTCATTTCATGAAGAACTTCAAAGTATGCCATATATGGAGAATATCCAGCATCGACAAGAACTTCAAATCCTGTTTTAATTAAAGCAGAAACTCCGCCGCAAATTACAGCTTGTTCGCCAAAAAGATCTGTTTCTGTTTCTTCTTTAAATGTTGTTTCAATAATTCCGGCTCTTCCCGCACCAATTGCAGAGGCGTATGATAGGGCAACTTCTTTAGAATCGCCTGTAGGATCTTGATATACTGCAATTAAAGACGGAACTCCGCGACCTATTTTGTATTCGCTTCTTACAGTATGCCCTGGTCCTTTAGGTGCAACCATTATTACATTTACATCCTCAGGAGCAACAATCTTTTTGTAATGGATATTAAACCCGTGAGAAAACATTAAATATTGACCTTTTCTCATATTAGGTTTGATTTGTTCTTCATAAACTTGTGCTTGAATTTCATCGGGTATAAGAATTTGTACAATATCTGCCCATTTTACAGCATCTTCAATAGCCATTGTTTTGAAACCGTAATCTTTTGCTTTTACATCGGATTTCCCTCCAAGACGCAAGCCCAAAACTACATCACAACCGCTGTCTTTCAAATTCATTGATTGTCCGTAACCTTGTGATCCAAAACCAATTATTGCTATTTTTTTAGATTTTATCAAATCTTGATTTATATCTTTATCAAGATAAATTTTTAAATTACTCATATCCCGCCTTTCTATTTCTGCACGTTTATTTTATCACAAATAAAATAAACGTACTCAATTTAATTTGAGGCGAGTTCATTTTCTCCAAACAAGAATATTTGAAGTGCGTTTTCAGTTTGTTTGACGGGTTTGTAAAAATCTTTTACTAGAACACATTGTGTCTGAATGCAGTTTAAATCCCTTTCGTGCAAATATTTTTCAAGAGTATCTGCAGTTTTTGTGTATTGACGGTGTTTCAAAAATGCATAAAATTTAGTTTTACGTCTTGCAATATCAGACAGTGCAAAATTTATAATTTCATCATAAGGAATATTATATGCGTCATTTAAAGACATATCTATAATAAAGTTCAAGTTGTCACTTGTTGTTATTGAAAGATAAGCTATAATTCTTTTTGTAGCAGGGTCTTCAAGTATATATCTGTTTTTGTAAAAACTTGTGAAACCTGCAAATAATGGCTCTTTGTATTCATTTTTTGCCCTTTCAAGGGACGGTTTATAAAGATTATTTAATTCGCTGTTATATAAAGCTGCAACTTTTAAGGCATCTGAATTTTGGCAATATCTGAAATTCGCGATTTTGTCTGTTGCAGGTTTAAAATTTTCAAGCTTCCACAAGTTTTCATAACTGCATTGCCTAAATCCACAACCTTTCATAAACAAATCTAAAAGTTCATCATGAGACTGATCAACTGTTACATGGAAAGATGTTGCCCCCTTTGCACCTAATCTTGCTATTACAAAATCAATAAGTCTTTTGCCGACGTCATAAAGATTCTGTTGAAATATAAGTCTTGTAATATTAATTTTATATGGATTTCCGTTTGTCGGTACAACTGTGATAAGCCCTAAAATTTCTTTATTTTCTAATAAAATATAAGATACCGGCATGAATTTATATTTCATAGGCAAAAAGTTTTGGAGCATAATAAATGCTTCATGGCTTAAAGCTTTTGAAAATCTCTCTCCGTCATTATTGCCCAGATAAGAAATCATTTTTTTTAATTTAGGTGCATCAAAACAATTTAATCTTCTAATGACTGTCATATACTTATTATATAATTTATTTT
>CALVGY010000112.1 GCA_944327215.1 Candidatus Gastranaerophilales bacterium
GATAGATTTCTCACCGGATCAGTAAGTAAACGAGTATTAGAAAATGTAACAAGTGATATATGGCTTGTCAGATGTAAAAACTAGCATTTATATTCACATAACAATATTAAAATCAAAAAATAAAGTTTTAAGAAAAACAATAAAATTGACCGTATAAAAAAAAAATGCAATAATTGGTATATGTTTAAATATTATGGTAAATATGCACCATATCTTTTTATATTACCTGCAGCTATTGTGCTTGTAGTATTTTTCTTTATCCCATTTTTCCAAACTTTTATACTTAGTTTTATGGATTATTCAAAAGATATTTATTCACCTGCATTTGTAGGTTTTGAAAATTATAAAATTCTTTTTAACAATCCGATTTTTTACAAAGTTCTATGGAATACATTTATATATTTATTTGTAGCGGTGCCAATACTTGCAATTATTCCTCTATTTTTGGCTATTCTTATAAATCAAAAAATTCGGGGAGTAACTTTATACAAAATACTCATATATCTACCTGTAATTGTATCTATAGTAGTTGCTGCAATTGCTTTTAAATGGCTTTATGCAGACCAGGGGATTTTAAATTACCTTGTTACAATGTTTAAGTTAGAACCTGTAGGATGGCTTACTGATCCAAAATTCGCACTTTATTCGGTCATCATAGTTACGATTTGGAAAGGTATTGGATATTATATGATTATTTATCTTGCAGCACTAATGAGTGTTCCCAAAGAACTTTATGAAGCCTGTGATATAGACGGGGCCAATTTTTTAACTAAACATTTAACTGTTACCGTTCCGCACATAATGCCAACTATAGCACTTGTCACAACTATCAGTGCGATTTCTGCCATGAAGGTTTTTGCAGAAATCTATGTAATGACAAAGGGCGGCCCTTTAAATTCGAGCAAAACAATCGTTTATTATATTTATGAAAGAGCTTTTGAAAATCTTGATTTAGGCTTTGCATCTGCGATGGCAGTTGTACTTCTTGTCATTGTAATGTTGTTTTCACTAATCAATATATTGTGTTTTGAAAAAAACAAATATCAAATTTAATTGAAAGGTTTAAAATTTGAAAGGAATAAAATTTAAAAATTTATATGCACATATAATATTAATAGCGGTTTCGCTTTTATCCATTTTCCCGTTTATATGGTTAATATCAACGTCATTAAAGGGGAATAGCGAAAATATATTTGCATACCCGCCTCAAATTATACCGACAGACTTCACTTGGGCAAACTATAGCGGAGTATGGGACAACGTTGATTTTATTGGATATTTTGTAAACAGTATGATTGTTGCCGGAGGAACTGTTATTCTAAATTTAATCCTGTCGGCAATGGCAGGATATCCGCTTGCGAGAATGGAATTTAAAGGTAAAAAAATAACATTTTTTGCCGTACTTGCGACTATTATGATACCGTTTCAGGCTATTATGTTACCTGTATATTTAATTACAATAAAACTTCATCTTATAGATACCGTAAGCAATTTTGCAGGCTTTATGGGTTTGATTATGCCATTTGCAGTTAATGCATTTGGAATATTTTTAATGCGCCAAGCATTTTTAGGAATTCCAAGAGAAATGGAAGAGGCTGCAATAGTCGATGGGTGTAACGTCTGGCAAGTATTTTGGAAAGTTTTAATGCCAATGGTAAAACCATCTTTGGCAGTTCTTGCGATATTTACATTCATAGGGTCTTGGGGCGAATTTTTATGGCCAAGTATCGTACTTACAAAAGAATCAATGTACACACTTCCTGTCGGAGTAAATAATTTACAGGGAATGTTTAGTTCTAACTGGAGATTTATCGCAGCAGGATCAATCCTTTCAACAATTCCTATTTTAATATTTTTCTTAGCAATGCAAAGATATTTCATTTCAGGAGAAAATGAAGGAGCTGTTAAAGGCTAATTAAAATTTATTCTACCCCTGGGACATTTACGTTATAACGAACATTATCAAATTCATTATAATCATCGTCTATTTCTTCTTGGAAAATTTCCTTTGAACCACAAACTTTAAAATTCTTTATTATTGCACTATCAAGTTCATCTGTTAAAACAATTTTCCCGTTTACATAAGTAACAGTCGATTTTTTATTTTCTTTATCATCACTAATTTTATCAATCAAATTGCTATTTGAATTTGCAAGAATTGTCCTTGTAACATCATTCATAACATCAAAAATATATCTTTGACGATTTGCAGCTCCACCTGCATTGGTAATTAAGGTAGTTGCTTTTTCAAGTTCTTCCAAAGATTCTTTGTAATATTTCAAATGTTTTAAAAGAATTGCCAAATTGTAATGAGCTTCATAATTCATTGGGGAAAGCTCTATCGCCTTGCAATAAGCCAGTCCTGCTTCTTGATAATCCCCTAACAAATGATATGTCAACGCTAAATTGTATCTCGCATCATAATCTTTTTTCAATATTTTACAAGCTTCTTTATATGATTCTAATGCTTTTAGCAAATACTGCCTTCTCAAATCATACTCATCATTTAAATAAACAGACTTTTGTTTATACGCAACACCTTTGTTGTAATACGCAAGCCCTTTGTTAACCTTATAACTTTTTCTATTACTATATACAAAAGGGATTGATAACAAATGTCTTTTTGTTTTTATAATTTCATCATACTGATTTATTGCGCCGTCAAAATCCCCTAGTTTTTCGGCTGAAATAATACCATAATTCATTCTCGCAATAACCATTTTGGGATTATATTCAAACGCCTTTTCATAAGCATCCACCGCAGAATAATAATCTTCATATATTACATAAAGATTCCCGAGGTTATACCAAGCTCCATAATGTTCCGGATATAAATTAACCGCACGATTATAATATTCAATAGCTTTTTGAATTTTATGTTTTTTCAAAGCCTTATCGCCTTTATGAACATAATAAACCCCTTGAATTTTATCAATTTGTTTTTGGAAAAATCCTGGATGCAAATATATAGCAGCGCCAATAGCTGCAATAATTAATAATGTAAACAATGCGGAAAAAAACTTTTTCAAGTGCTATACCTCATTATATATGTATGTTACAAAGCTTTTAAGCAAAAAGCAATACTCTATTGTTACGAATTTGTAACATTAATATTATAAAAAAGCAATTTCAAAAGATAAAAAGTTTTTATATAAGTAAGGTAGGTAAAAATCAATTTGGAGGTTAGGTTATGTCAGGTTTTAACATGGCTGCTGCAGGTTTATACGGATTAACTCCCAACCTGTACAACAATCAAATAGCACTAAATGACATGACAGGATTAGATGTATATCCCCCTTATGGGATGGGAATAGACCCAATGCTTAGCATGAACGGGAGCATTTTCAACGGTTACCCTTCATTCGGAATGGGAATGGGAATGTGTATGCCATTTATGCCTGGATTTACCGGTAGCGGATACAATTATGAAGATTACTATAAAAATTACCAAAAATACCAAGACTTCATGATTGATAATCAGGTTAATTATCAACAAAGAATGCGCAATGCTAACCTTAAGCTAAACGCTCCAGAAGAAGGTATTGCAAAACAAGCAGCAATCTTACACGAAAAAATTATGCAAAATGAACAAGAACAAATTTTACTAGCATATAACAGCTATAAAGAAAGCGTTCGAGCAATGTACAAAAATGCAGATGAAACGCAAATTGCAAACAAAGCCTATACAACATATAAACAAATAAATGGTTGTTCAATAACTGATGATATAAGACAACATGGCAGAGACTCTTTTACACAAGGTTTCTTGCAGACATTAACATTTGGGTTCGCTGATGGTAAAACAGCTGAAGAAAATATATCCGAATTAACAGGACAACCTGTAGGCAGATCTGAAAATGCAAAGAGAATGGCAGGTAATGTAGTTGGTGGTGCAGTAATAGGTGGTGGCATCTTAGCATCAGC
>CALVGY010000113.1 GCA_944327215.1 Candidatus Gastranaerophilales bacterium
CTAGTGAAAATGCAGTTTTAAATGCTAATTATTTGAAAGAAAAGTTAAAAGGTGCTTATCTTTTGCCTTATGATGAGCCATGTATGCATGAATTTGTTTTATCTGGTGAAAAGCAAAAACATGAAAACGGGGTTTCAACTTTGCATATTGCAAAAGCTTTAATGGATGAAAATACTCATCCTCCGACGGTTTATTTCCCATTGATTGTCCATGAGGCTATTATGATTGAACCAACTGAGTCTGAGACAAAAGAAGTAATGGATGATTTTGTTGATGTAATGTTGAAAATAGCTCATGATGCAAAAGTAAATCCTGAAAAACTTATATCAGCTCCTCACACAACTCCAGTAAAAAGAATTGATGAGACATTAGCTGCACGTCATCCAAACTTAAAGTTTGTACAAGAATAATAAAAGAGATAATAAAATGAGTAAAGAAAATAAAAAGTTAAAAGTAGCATTTCCCCATATGGGAACAGTATATATTGCTTGGGCAGCAGCTCTTAAAAAAATTGGTGTTGAACCATTTATTCCGCCTTATACAAGTAAAAAAACTTTGTCTTTAGGTACAAAACATTCTCCTGAAGCTATATGCTTACCTTATAAATTAATCTTAGGAAATTTTATTGAAGCAATTGAAGGGGGTACTGATTATGTTGCAATGATTACTTCCCCTGGTTGTTGCCGTTTGGGTGAATACGGAAATTGCATCAAGAATGCATTAACAGACCTTGGTTATCATACAAAATATATTGAATTAACATTGTATGACGGCTTAAAAGGGATGTATGACTTTTTGAAAGCTATAAGCGGAAAGAATGATCCGATATTGTTTGCAAGAGCTATTAATATTGCAATTAGAAAAGTTTTTGTTCTTGATGATTTAGAAAATCTTTTATCATATTACAGAGCGAGAGAAGTTCATTTCGGAGATGCAGAAAAACATTACAATAAAGCATTACAGATGATTAAAGATGCTGATAATACAAGACAGTTAAAAAAAGCTAAAAAACTTGCATTTGATGAGATGAAAAAGACTGAGATTGATCCGAAAAAAGAGGTTTTGTATGTTGATTTAACTGGTGAAATTTATCTTGTTTGTGATGAATTTTCTAACCAAAATATTACAAGAGAACTTGGTAAGATGGGTGTTCAGACTCGTAGAAGCTTGACAATAAGCAGCTTTTTAAAAGATGCTATTATCCCTAAAGTCTTTAGAAAGGGAGAAACTCACCTGCAAAGAGCTTTTAGAATGGCAAAACCGTATTTAATGCGTGATATTGGTGGTGATTCATTGGAATGTGTTTCTGATGTTGCTTATGCTGATGAAAGAGGAATTGACGGTATTATTCACATTAGTCCGTTTACTTGTATGCCGGAAATTATGTCACAAAATATTTTCCCAGCAATGAGAGAAAATTGTGATATCCCGATTTTACCATTAATTATGGATGAACAAACAGGTAAAGCCGGTTATCTGACAAGATTAGAAGCATTTGTTGATTTGATGAAACGTAGAAAAAGAAAACTTTCTGCGAATGCTTCAGTTGAAGAAAAATTGGAAGAACTTATTAAGTAAAAAGGTTATTTAAACTATTAATTATTTGAGGTTTTGTATAATATATGAAAAATTTGTTTAGTGATGCTGCAAAAATTACAAATTATAATTTGATTTTAACTATACCTTTGATAATTTTTGTAAAAGTTTTAGATTTATATTCCTTATATTCAAAATATACAGTTGATTCTATTCCGAAATTTATTCTGGCTTCCATAACTATTCTATTTATGTTTGGAGTGTTTTGTTCAGGATGGTTTTATATGGTGGAAAGGGCTATTGATCTTTCTAAAAAAGTTTTTGTACTAGATGAAGACAGAGCCAAAGCTACTTTGAATTTATTTAAAACTATTCCGGATGGGATTGGAAAATTTTTCTTATCTTTTGTGGGCGTGTACGCTATTTTCTTTGTAATTCAGTTATTTGCAACTCCTATTATTTATGTATTAGGTGCAAATATTATCGGAGCACTTGATGATGCTTCTATGTTAAGTTTACAAAAAACGGTTATTGATCCTTCAATCGCTTCAAATCTAGGGATGGCTGCTTTTATAGATAAGCTTACTCCTGAGCAGATAATATTTTTTGGAAAATGGAGTCTGCTATTTATGGTGGTAACTTCTATTATATTGTATCTTTTGATGCTTTGGATTCCTGAAATAATTTATAAAAATACAAATCCTTTAGTTGCTTTGTGGGATTCTTTGGTAAAGCTGTTTAAAGATTTCTTTGTATCTTTCAGATTATTTATTTCTTTATGGTTGATGGGTTTTGCTCTATTATTTATAAATACTTTTGCAGTAATAAATCCTATAGCTTATATCATTATGAGTATCGTTCTTTTTTATTTTTCTGTTTATCTAGTTGTTGTTATCTTCTTATATTATGATAGAACTTTTGTTGAACCGGTAAGTGATGACGATGAAAAAGAATAGGGTAATAGCTGTTGTTGGGGCAACTGCAAGTGGAAAATCAGCTTATGCTATTGATTTGGCACTTAAAATAGGTGGCGAAATTGTATCTGCGGATTCTCGACTGGTTTATAAAGGTTTAGATATTGGAACTGCCAAGCCTACAAGAGAAGAACAAGAGATTGTTCCTCATTATATGATTGATATTGTAGAGCCAGAGGTTGATTATTCTGTTGGATTATACGTAAAAGACGCAAAAAAATGTATTGAAGATATAATTAAAAGACATAAAATCCCTATAGTGGTTGGGGGAACGGGACTTTATTACCGAATATTGCTTGAAAATTATAACCTTCCTGATACTAAACCTGATTACGAATTGAGAAAAAGTCTTGAGGAATTAAGTTTTTCAGAATTATACAGTATGTTATATCAGCTTGATCCTGATGCTGCAAAACTGGTGAATGAAAATGACAAACGTAGAGCTATAAGATTTATAGAGGTAATAAAGCAAAATGGCAGCCCGCTTTCAGAGGCAAGAGGCTTTAAAGACCCTGAGTATGATGTTGAATGGATTGGGTTGAATTTTCCAAGAGAAGAACTTTATGAAAGGATTAATAAACGCGTAGATTTAATGATTGAGCAAGGCCTTGTTGATGAAACAAAACAATTATTGGCAAAGCATGGAAGAATATCTAATATTACTGATACAATTGGGTATAGGGAAATGCTTTTATATATAGATGGAATTTTAACATTGCAAGAAGCAATAGAAAAATTAAAACAAAATACAAGAAATTATGCAAAACGTCAGCTTACTTGGTTTCGGAAAAATCCTGATATCAAATGGAATTGTTATCCTGAACGTAAGAAAAAATAATCCTTCTTTCTGAGGGCAAAATTTTTTATTTGTATGATATAATTGTTACGAGGGTTATGTGATGAAAAAATTTTTTAAATATTTTGGTATAACAATTTTATCATTTATTATATTACTTTATGTCTTATTTTTGATAGCTCCTGTTTTTCTATCAGGAATTGCAAATTCGTATAGCGGACAAGTTTCCAAAATGATAAAGGATTCTTGTGGCTTTGATGTAAAATTTGAAAATATCAAAGTTATCACAACTCCGAAATTGACTGCTGGAGCATATGTTTCCCATATAGAAGCTTCTTTGCCTAATGGGGACAAGTTTCTTATGTTAGATAATGTTCAAGGAAAACTTTCTCTTTT
>CALVGY010000114.1 GCA_944327215.1 Candidatus Gastranaerophilales bacterium
CTATAAATTGCGTATCTTTTGATTGATTCTGCACCATTTGGGCGATACGTTCAACGTTCATTGTGTCTAAGCTGGCATCAACTTCATCAAATGCGTAGAAAGGTGATGGCATATAACGTTGTATCGCAAATACAAAAGCAAGTGCTGTTAGAGATTTTTCTCCGCCTGACATACTTTCCAAACGCTGAAGCTTTTTATCTCTAGGTTGGGCTTCAATTGTCAAACCTCCCGATAGAGGATCATCCGGACATTCAAGTTTGAGTTCCCCTTCGCCTTCTGAAAGTTGATGGAAAACTTCTTTAAAGTTTTCATTTATGTGATTGAATGTTTTCATAAATGTTTCTTTTTTCAGCTGTTCATAGCCTTGCATTCTATCTAAAATTTCTTTTCGTTCTTTGGAAAGAGTTTCAATTTGTTCTTTCAATTCACTTTGGCGAGCAAGCACTTCTTCATAAGCAGCCAGTGCTCTCATATTGACATCGCCTAATTCTGCCATACGATTTTCTAATCGTTTGATTTTTGATGTTATTTCATCAATTGAAATTTCAACAGGTTCAAGTTTTGAAACATCTTCTCCTGCATCTTCAAGGTCTTTTTTTGCAGTCTCTAATTGAGGTTCAAGTTCTCTTCTGCGAGCTTTGAACGATTCTATTTGCTCTGCAATTCTTTCAATGTCTGCAATGCGTATATGTTTTTGTTTTTCAAGATCAATTAACTCATTATTAATATCATCACGTTCTTTTAGAAGTTTCCCTAATTTTTCTTCTATTTGTTCAATTTGTTCATGGAGTTCTTCCATTTTTTTATTTAATTCAACGATATCAGATTTATAACGGTTTTTGTCTTCCTCTAATTTTGTATTATTATGTTCAATATTTGTTATTTCTTCTTCTTTTGTTTCTATAAGGTTTTTGTGAAATGCAATTTGTCTGTCAAGTTCATTCTTATCATTGTTCGCATTCATTAAATTGCCTTGCAGACGTTTGATTTCGTGTTCTACACCTTCTGTTTTTTCTTTCAAATCTTTTAAATCTTTATCATTGATGAGCTTTTCTACTTCCTCAATTTGTTCTTGGCAAATTGCCATATCGTCATATATTTTGACATTCTTTTCTTCAAGTTTATCAAGTTTTTTACTAAGTTCAGCAATCTGTGGTTCAGCTTTTTCTATAAAGTCAGCTTTTTCTTTCAAAATATTTTCGCTGTTTGCAAAATTTTGATTCATATTATCAAGCTCAACTTTAGATTTTGAATATTCGCTCATTGCATCTGAATATTTTGATCTTACATCTTCAAGTTTTTCTTCTAAAGATGTTTTTTTATTCTCCAAAGAACCAAGCTTTTGTTCCATTTCTTTTAAACGCGTTTTGAAATTATTTAGTTCCTCATCATCATTTTGGCTGAAGCTTAATCCTGTTCTAAGTCTTGTACCACCAGTCATCGAACCTGATTTTTCAAGTAATTCCCCTTGAAGGGTTACCATTCTGTATTTACCGATAAGTCTTTTGGCTGATTCTAAATCTTCTACGACTATTGTATCACCTACGGCATAGAAAAATGCATCAATATATTCATCATCAAAATCTACAAGGTTAATTGCAAAATCAATTACACCTTTATCTTTTGGAAGTTGTAATTTTGTTGGAGCTTTTTTGATTTTATTTAGTGGTATAAATGTTGCTCTGCCTGCGTTTGATGATTTTAAAAGTTCAATAGCAACTGATGCTACATGTTCATCATCTACAACAATGTGAGCCATTCTTCCACCGAATGCAACTTCCATCGCGATTGAATATTCTTTGTCAACGGATCCTAATTTTACAAGTGGTGCGTGAACCCCTCGTAATTTTGCATTCATTACTGTATCTATTGCACGGCCAAAGTTGGCATCTTCAGCAGCTTGTTTTTTTGCTTCCATTGTCGAAATTTTTCTGTATGCCATTTGAATATTGTAATTCAAATCATTGATTTCATTTTTTGTTAAGTCCAAATCATGCATTGCATTTTGTTGGATAATTTTGAAATCAGACATTTCTTTTTGAAGTTGATCAACAAGTGTTTTCTTTAGCTCTTGATTTGATGCAAAATTTGCTTTCATTTCATTTAATTCAGCAAGTTTTGTTTTTGCGTCTTCAAGATCTCTTTGAAGATTTTTTAATTCACTTTCAAGAGGAAGTTTTGTCTGTATTAATTTTGTTTCTTCATCTTTTAAATCTTCAAGTTGTTTTCTTAAATTGTTTCTTTTTTCAATATGTTGATCAGCTGTGGCATTTAAGCCTGTCATATCTTCTAAAATTTGCTTCAATTCAGCTTCACGAGTCGAAATATTAGTTTTGATTCCTGCAATTTCATCATCTTTTAATTGAATTTTTAATTTAAAATCTTCGATTTTCTTTTTAAAACCTTCAATACCGTTTTTTGCATTCTCAATTGAGCGCAAACCATCATGAATTTGTTTATCTGCGTAATTTGATGCGTTATTTTTGCGGTCAATTTCTCCTTTTATGGCTTCTTCTTGTTTCTTTAATTCAATTTGTTGAGCTTCGCCTTTTTCTTTTACAAGTTCTGAAACTTCTTGATATTTTTGTTTGATTAAATTTAATCTTTCATCCAAGTCTTTGTTTTTTACTTCTTCTTCTTTTTTCTTTTTGGTAAATTCCAGTATATTTTCGTGTGCTTGTTCAAGATTTCGTTTCAAATCAAAAAATCTTACTTTATTTACCTGACTTTCAAGAGTTTGTTTTTCTTCTCTTAATTTTTGGTATTTTAAGGCAACCTCACGCTCTTCTTTTAGCTGTTCAAGTCGATTATCAACTTCATTCAAGATTACAGTTGAGCGTTCTACCCTTTGTTCAACAGTTTCAAGTTCCCCGGTAGCTTGTTCTATACGTCTGTCAAAATCTGCTATACCTGCAATTTCATCAATAATTTTTCTACGATTTTTAGGAGAACAGTTTGTGATTCCCATAACGTCACCCTGCATCATTACGTTATAGCTGTTTGGTGTTACGTTATATTTTTCTAAAATTGCATGGACATTTGTGAGTGTTGTTACACTGTCATTTATATAGTAGGTACTTGCATAGCCTTGGGATGTTTTGCGAATTTTTCTTCCAATACTTAAATCTTCGCCATTTTCGGTATCGCCAAAGGTTACTTTTACAAAGGCTTCATTCCTTTTAGTGTAAGTTGAAATAAAATGAGATAGATTTTCTGCTCGGAGTTCACTTGCATTAGCAAGCCCTAGCGCAAACAAAACGCTGTCTATTATATTACTTTTGCCTGAACCGTTTGGCCCCGATACAGTGGTAAATCCTTTTAGTAAAGGGATTTCTGATTTGTTGGCAAATGATTTAAAATTATCTATCTCTAGTTGTTTTATGTACATAAATTCCTACCAAGTCTTACTCTTATTGAACAACAACTTTTCTAGCATGTCAAAAGATTAAAGAAATCTTTACGTTTTATCAAGCATTAACCTATTTACATAAAGCGCGTATACTCCCCGAAAATTTTTATATAATAATTTGCTATAATGTGAATTTAATGCTATTATTTCTTTATGCTTGATTTTAAAGAACAAAATGATAAAGAAAGAGCTTTTTTTGAAAAAGATTTTTCCTGCATAGATGTGTTGATGAAACGGGTGCGTAATGCTCTTGTTACAGGAGAAAAGAT
>CALVGY010000115.1 GCA_944327215.1 Candidatus Gastranaerophilales bacterium
TTTATATAATTGTATAATTAGACATCTACAATAGTATAATAACATACTATTTTAAATAGAAAAAAAGTACAAGAAATAATCAAAAAATTATGAACAAAAATTAATAATTATATTTTAATGGAATACCCCAATGGAGTTTATCGCTCAATACAGAATAGAAATCAGAATTTTCCAAAAGAGCAAGTTTTACATTATAATTTGATTTTTCTATATCTATTTCTTTGTTAAATATCATAGTTTCCTGACCATCTGCGTATAAATAATGTTCTTTTGCCTCATCAACACATATTGTAATTTTTTCGCTGTCAGCGATAACAAGCGGTCTTGCAGTCAAAGTGTGCGGGCAAATTGGGACAATAACAAATGCATTTAAAGAAGGGGTTAAAACAGGTCCCCCCGCAGAAAGTCCATAAGCCGTTGACCCTGTTGGAGTAGATATTATAATTCCGTCAGCTAAATAATCACAAACTGGATTCCCATTAATTTTTAATATAAATTTGGATGTCCTGCCCATTAAAGAACATTTCAAAACAAAATCATTCAATGCAGTATAATTACCTGATTGAAGCATAATTCTATCTTCAACAACGAAATTACCGTTTAAAATTTTATCAACGGATTTTTCAAGATCTTCTTTAGAAGACTGGGAAAGAAACCCTAATCGGCCTAAATTTATCCCAAAAACAGGAGTTTGAAATTTTGCATAAAATCTTGCACATTTGAGGATAGTTCCATCCCCGCCTATCACAAAAACAAAATCAAATCCATCTTTCAAGCTATCAATATCAAGCGCTTTTGCACAAATATTTTTTGAAGATAAAATATTTAAAAGTTTATCTTTCACTTCAACTGAATGAGCTACACTTGGATTAAAACATACTGCAAAATTTTTCATATTCATAACAAATAAAATATACCATGATATTTAATACTGCACAACTACAAAAAAAAGAGGTGCAAAAGCACCTCATATTCAACTATCTCTCTCTTTCTCATAATTAAATTACTCTGTTGTAGAGTGCAGAACTTACTGCAAAGGAGCTCTCCACAATGAGTCATTAAATTTGTTTTGATTTGCCGATACATCAACAGACAAAGTAACATTGCTCGGCGTAAATACAAATACAAGATCACCAACTTTTTGAGGTTTGCCGTCAAGAGCGTGAGCAGCTCCGCATACAAAATCAATTGTTCTTTGTGATTGTTCTTTATCTAAAAGATGAAGGTTTAAAACGATGGTCTTTCTGTTTCTAAGGTGTTGAACAATTGTTGCAGCATCTTCAAATGATCTTGGTTCCATAACCTTAACTTCATAACCTTTAAAACTAGGATGATTAACAACTTTTAATTCATTTGGTTTATCCATTAAAGGTTGATATGAATATGATGGGTCTATTGCCAAATTATCTTGAATTGGATAATCATCTTCTACCTCTTGTGCCATTTCATCAAATATAGTTTCTCTTGGTTCAAATCCTTTTACTAAAAAATCTACTACTGATTTAATTTTGTCTGTTACTGCTGCCACCGTTTTTCCTCCGTTTATCTTACTTAATTAAATAATTTTCTACCAATCCTTAACATCGTTGCACCATAGCGTGCTGCTTCTTTATAATCCTGACTCATCCCCATTGACAATTCTTTCAAAGGATAATCATATTTGTTTTCCAGTTGTTTTTTCAGACTCACAATCTTTGAAAAGACTTCATCCTGAGTATTTTCTGATGCACCAAGAGGAGTCATACACATCAAACCCGCAATTTCAATACCTTTAAGCTCTTTTAAAGAAGAAAATTCTTTTAAAATATCATCTTCTGAAAACCCATATTTTTGCTCTTCATTTGCAATGTTTATTTCAAGCAAAATTTTTTGAACTTTGCCGATACTTAAAGCTTCATCAGATATTACTTTTGCAAGTTTGACAGAATCAACAGAATGGATATAATCAAATTTCATAACAACTTTTTTTACTTTATTAGTTTGAAGATGTCCGATAAAATGAAATTTTGAATTATCTCTTATTTCTGCCGGAAGATTGTCAATCTTTTTGACAGCCTCAACTACCCTTGATTCTGCGAAGTTTCTTAATCCGGCATTATATGCCTCAATTATTGCGCTTTCGTCAAAATACTTTGTAACTGCGATTATATTTGGTTTATAAGGTGCGATGTCTTCCTGTATTTGTAAAAGATTTTCTCTAACTTTACTCTGCATAAATAATCATCCTACCTCTACAAGAAGTTGAATATATTATTAATTGTACTCTATACATCATGTATGGACAACTTTTTTATTTATAACCTCTTCCCTGCAATATTTTTTTCCTGAAAACCATGATGAAATCATGGTTTGAGCACTTTTTACATTTCTTCAAGTTTGGTTAATATTTTGTAATATTGTCCCTTTTACACCATGCCTTGTGCATATTTTTGTATACAATTGATGTACATTATTAGGATAAGCGATTTTTCTTTTATTTTTATCCACTAAATACAGGATTTTTTGATTTTTTTTAAAGTATCTGTATATAATAAATTATGATTTTTTCTGAAAAAGATATGCTTAAAAAGGCAATGCAACTCCAACAAAATGGGGAATTGGACAGTGCCGAAAAAATTTATTTAGAAATTTTAAAGACATCTTCTGATAATTGTGAAGTTTGGAATTTCTTAGGACTCATTAAACTTGCTAAATCAGAGTTTACTGAGGCTGAAAAATTTATTAAAAAAGCTATCTCCATAAAAAAAGACAGTTACTTTTTTGAATGTTTAGCAAGAGTACACTTAGAACAAAAAGTTTACAAAACAGCAATAAGCACCTTAGAGAATGCATTAAAAGAAGGATATGGTAGCTTTGAAATTTATTTTTTACTGGCTTTAGCATACAAAAATAACATAGAATATGAAAAAGCAGAAGAATCAATTAGAAATAACATTATTAACCTATGTAAAGAAAATGGAATAGATATTGATAATTTAGAAGAACAAGGAATATATTTTGAAATATCATTTATATTTTTCGGTCTATCCTCTATCATTATGTCTATTTTATTATCTATACAATACTGTAATTTATCTTCATATGAGAATATTATTTTATCATAGTATATTCTCAAAAACTTGTTGTTGTAAAAACCGGTGAAAAAGATGCAGAAAAACAATTTTTGGGTTATGAATTTTCAAATCGCAGAGGCTCAGAAGGAATTCACGCAATACAAAGGAACAGGACAATAGAAGAATGTACCAAACTTTTTGATATAGATGTTTTTGATAATCCTCAAAAAGCTAGC
>CALVGY010000116.1 GCA_944327215.1 Candidatus Gastranaerophilales bacterium
AAGATAGGAAGAGGTGGTAGTGTATATCTGATTAGTACATTGTAGCCGGTTGTGTAAGTGAATAAAATGTGTAGAGCAATATAGCTTGCTGCAATAAAAAATAAATATAGTGCAATTTTTGATTTGTCATTTTTTATACATTTTATAATCCCATATAGTCCAAGCGAAACAGGAAATATTATAAATAGCCATATTTGAATGCTTAGGATGTGAGATAGCAGATAAATATGATAATTTAAAATATTATTTTGTAAGCCGTTTAGAATGGGGGAAAACCAGTTTTGCAAGGCAAGTAGAATAAAAGAGTTGTCATATACTACTGCATCAAAATTTCCGGAAATATAATTTTTAAAAAATAAACTTGCACAAAGTGGGATTATAAAACTTAAAGAGTAAATAAAAATCTCTTTATAATCTAATAATTTTTTTCTTAACAAATAAACACAAGTAGCAGCAAAAATTAATATTACAAGTAATATTTGTGATGAATAAGTTAATATAAGTAAAAAATTTAAGGCAGTTAGGGTATAAAGATTTTTTTTACTGTTTATGCAATTTGTTTTGTCGTAAATGTATTTAAGCCAATATAACAATATAATGTTAATAATAAAAAATGTTAGTGAGTAAAATTTTGCTTCTTGTGCATAGTATATAAAAGATGAATTTATGGCGTATAAGAGCATATAAATTAATCCTGTTTTATCAGAATTTAAGTTAATATTCTTTCCGAATTGAGAACCTACAAAATATGCACTTATAATCCCGAGTATATCAAAAAATACTGACATTAGTCTTATTATTATGTCAGTATTCCCAAAAATATTTATCCATAAATTGTAAACGATGTAATAAAGCGGGAATAATAAAAAACGATGGCTGTCTGCTTTAAGCATACCAGATAAGCCTGATTGAGAAGCAATTGAGTAAATTGTTGCTTCGTCATACCATAACCCTTCAGATTTATCAAGATTCATTAATCTAAAAAGAATTCCAGCAATAAGTATTATGCCAAATATTATGTGTTTTTGATATCTTTTCATCTTTCCCCCAATTTTTTTTATTATATTCCTTTTTTTCTATTTGTGCTAGTATTTAATATATGAATATAATAAATCGTTTAGAACATAAAGTAATAGTCTCTTGTCAAGCAATGCCATCAGAGCCTTTGTATTTGGAAAAGTGTATGGTTGCGATGATGAAATCTGTTGTAAAAGGAGGGGCAGGTGGTTTGCGTGTTGCAGGCGCGAGAGATGTTAGAAATGCAAAGCATCTTTTTGATATTCCAATTATTGGACTTACAAAACCTGATGTTATTCCTTCGAATTGGCAGGAAATCGTTTATATTACACCGACTTTAAAGGAAGTAATTGAACTTGTTGAGGCTGGTGCTGATATTATTGCTTTTGACGGTACTATGAGAGAAAGACCAAACGGTGCTAAGTTAGAGGAATTGATAAAGTATGTGAAAATCAATAACCGAGTTTCAATGGCTGATATTTCAACTCTTGAAGAAGGGTTGAATGCCGAAAAATTAGGTGCAAATATTTTGTCAACAACACTTTCCGGATATACTCAATTTTCGCAAAATAGAGGTTCCGGACCTGATTTTGAATTATTGAAGCAGTTGGTTGAACATACAAATTTACCTGTAGTTTTGGAAGGTCGTATTTGGGAGCCTGAAGAAGTTGACAAGGCGTTTGAACTTGGCGCTCATTGTGTAGTAATAGGTTCTGCAATTACAAGACCGCAATTGATTACTAAAAGGTTTGTGCAGAGGGGGTAATAATGAAAAAAGCTTTGGCAATAGATGTTGGCGGAACAAAAATCTATAATACAATAATTAATGAAAAAGGAGAAATTCTCTCCGAAATAGAAAAACATCATACTCCTAAAACTTTTAATGAAATACGGGCATTGTTTGAAGAAATTGTTGCAAAACACGAAAAAGAAGTTGATGTTATAGCTTTTGCAACTTGTGGGGCAGTAAATAATGATAATAATAAAATTTTAGGTTCAACAGGAAATATTGCTGCTGGGTATCCGGATATGGATTTTAAGAGCTTGAGCAAAAAAAGAGTTTTTGTAGAAAACGATGCAAATGCTGCAGCCTGGGCTGAACATGTAATAGGTTCTTCAAAAGGAATGCCTTATTCTGTTATGTTGACACTTGGAACAGGTGTTGGCGGAGGAATTATTTTGGATAACAAACTTTATAAAGGTAAAAATGGTGCAGCAGGTGAAATGCATTTTAAAATGCGTACTGACAAGCATAGAAAATGTACTTGCGGAAGTTATGATTGTTTTGAAGCTTATGCATCTGGGACGGGTTTGAAAAGAACCGCAGAAGAAATATCAGGAGATCCTGAAATTACGACTTATGATGTTATTCAAAATCAAGATAGACCGATGATGAAAAAGATTTTTGAAAAATGGCAAAATGATATTTTAGAAGGAATTATTGGTTTGGCAAATATATTTGACCCTGATTGTGTTGTTTTGTCAGGCTCAATGGCCGAATTTGTTGATATTGAATATTTGCAAACTCAAGCTAACAAAGAAATTGTTACAACTCCGTTTAAGGTTGTAAAAGCTTCTGCCGGAAATTATTCAGGAATGATTGGTGCAGCATTACTCGCTTTGGGGGTAAAATAATTGGGTAAATCAAAAAAACGGATTATTTACAAAGGTAAAAATCTTCAATTAACCAATTTAACTCGTGAAGAGGCCGTAAAAGCTGCTGTTGAATTCCTTAATTCAAATAGTAAAGAAGCATATTCTTTGATTACTCTTTTTGGGCTTACGGCTGAGGAAATTTTGGAAGCAGGTGCAAGTTACGAAGCTGTAAAAGGTATGGAAAGTATTTTAGGATGATAAAAAATATATTATTTTGGCTTGAGAATTCCAGAATATTTTCTTTACCAATGACAATTTTGTCTTGGCTTGTCATTTTTGTTTATTCAATAAAATCAGGTGGTAACATTTTAAACGGATTTGTTGCATTAATTGGAATTTCCTTTGCGCATTTAGCAACAAATCTTTTTGATGATTATGTTGATTATAAAAAACTTACTGATAATTCTCAAAAATGTAAATGTGCTTATATAAAAGAAGGTAAGGCAACATTAAAAGATGTTTTAATCGTTGTAATTGTGTATTGCGTAATTGCTTGTCTTGCCGGAGTGTTTTTGCTTATAAGATGTGGTTTCCCTGTCCTTATTTTGGGATTAATCGGTGGAATTATAACTCTTGTTTATGCAAAGCTTTCTCAAAATGGGTTTAGTGA
>CALVGY010000117.1 GCA_944327215.1 Candidatus Gastranaerophilales bacterium
TTAGATGT
Organism: Candidatus Gastranaerophilales bacterium; assembly: GCA_944327215.1. GTDB lineage: Bacteria > Cyanobacteriota > Vampirovibrionia > Gastranaerophilales > Gastranaerophilaceae > Stercorousia. The sequence continues at coordinate 9 of CALVGY010000117.1, forward strand.
TCATTTGATGATTGAAAATCCCGAAAAATATGTTGAAGCTTTTGCAAAAGCTGGTGCTGATATTTTAACATTTCATTATGAAGCTGTAAAAGATGTAAGACGTATAATAAATTTAATAAAATCATTTAATATAAAAGCAGGAATGTCAATCAAGCCTAAGACTCCTGTTGATGTTGTTTTGCCTTATTTAAATGATTTGGATTTGCTCCTTGTTATGACTGTAGAACCCGGTTTTGGCGGGCAAAAATTTATGAATGATTGTGCTGAAAAAATCCCAACAGTAAGAAAAAATGCTCCAAGTAATTTAATAATACAAGTTGATGGGGGAATTAATGCTGATACAGCAAGAATTTGCACTTCATTCGGTGCAAATTCTTTAGTTGCCGGTAATTATATTTATAAATCAGATGATATTGAGACCGCTGTAAAATCCTTATTCTAGCCCCTGTCTTCTTCTGCGTTTTCTGATTTCTTCAGGGTCGGTGGTAAGCGCAGGGTCAGCAAGTGTTGCTGCTGCATCTGTTTCTGTTTCATCTGTATTTTCTGTTTGAGTGGTGTCTGTTACTGTTCCTGGCGTTGGGTTCATAAATATATTTTCATCTGCAGACTCTGGATTATTTGCTTGAACCAAGGCAGGATCTTTGACGGCATCAGGTTCTTCTGTTGCAGTTGGAGCTTGTGCATTTGCTGCTTCCGGTCGAAATTCTGCCATTTCTTCAGGGCTTAAATCTAATTTATCTAATGCATCAAGACCTACATCCCCATCAACTTGTTCGTATGTTATATCATCAGGGATTTTGGCAAATGCTGCCATTTGCTGCGCCCAGGTCAAAATTTCTTCAGGAATTTCTTGCCCTCTGCTTTCTTCCCTTATAATTTCTTTTGCGGTAAGTTTTTTCCATTTCTCAAGATCAATATTTTTTACTGATGTGTTCAAATTAATCTGGTCTGCCATTAATTTTCTCCTTTCTAATTCAGTTTTTATAACGGCAAATAATGAAATATTCTTTGAGGTATATTAAGTTTTGTAACATATTTTATATAAATTGAATATAAAAAGTCAATATTTTTTTATAAAAATTTTTTATATAAGTACGAGAGCAAAATAAAGAAAAAGAGAGGTTTAAAAGGCTATGTCAAATACGCTTTTATTTTCTAATACAGTTTCTGAGACATATAAACAAACATCTGATGCTGTTAATTCAGTAGATTTACATAAAAAACTTATAATTAAAAAAACCTTGGTTGATATGATGAGACAATCGTTCTTTCATGGTGCAAGCAGGTTTGGAACTAATTTTATTGCGTAATCGTACGGAAAATCATAGGAAAGATAGGATAATTATTTAGGATAGGTTGGGATATAAAAAAGCCGGTTTTTAAAACCGGCTTTTCATTTTTAGAAATTTTCTTTTATAGTTTTTTGAGTTTCTTGTTTGTTTTGTTGATCTGCGTCAAAAAATACTTTCAGTGTTTTTTCTTGTTTTAATGCATTTTCTGCATTTGTGTTAACCTGATTAAAATCTACATTAAAATAAACCCATGCACCTGCTGCGATTACGAGTATTAGAATAATCCATTTCATTGTATTATCTCCTCTATTTTTAATAATTCTATTATATAAATTTTTTGATTTAAGTCAATATTATAAATCAATTTCAGATTCTTTAATCGGGGCACCTATTACCCTTTCAAGTTCTGCTGCATTTATATTGTAATTCAAGAGGTTTGAATAGTAATCAAGTTGTGCATTAAGATATGAGTTTTCTGCATCCTTAAATTCAATAGCGTCGCCTAATCCTACTTGATATCTTCTAAATGCTTGGTATTGACGTTCCTTAGCTTGTTGGAGAGCAAGTTTTGAAACATCCAAGCTATCGTGTGAATTTAGAAGACTTATGTATGCACTTTTTACTTCAAGGTAGACGTTTTGTCTTTGTTGTTCATAATCTGCTACTGCTTTTTTATAAGTTGCGTTTGCTTCATCAACTTGTTTTTTCAAAAGCATTAAATTTAATGCAGTGTAGTTAAGTTGAACTCCAAATTGATATCCGTAGTCTGCATCAATTTGTCGTCCGCCTTGGTTATATGATCCAAAAGCACTCAAGTCTGGCGTGAATGCTCTTTTGGCGCTTCTTACATTCATTTCTGCGGCATTCATTTGTTTTTTTGCAGAAAGAAGTGCAGGACGGGAAGCTTCTGCTGTTGCAAGTAGGTCTTTAAAATTAACATCATATTTTTTTGTATTCAATTTATCTTTTAATATAACGTTTTCAAGTTCCGGAATACCAACAGCATTTGCGAGTTCTGCAGCTGCTAATTCAAGAGTATTTTTTGCTTTGATAAGATTTACTTTTGCGTTCCCGAGGTTGTATTTTGCTGTCGTTACATCAATTTTGGCTTTTCTTCCTATTTGGTATTGAGCCTTTGCTTGTTTTAGTTGCAATTCAAAGTCTTTTACGGTGTCCTCGTATACTGTTTTTTGAATTTCTGCAAAGACTAGGTTGTAGTATGCAACTTTTACGTTATAAATTACAAGTTCAATACTTGTTTCGGCATCATATCTTGAGGCTTCAAATGTTCTTTTTGCTGTATCTGCGAGGGCTTTAGTTTTCCCGAAATCAAAAAGCAATAAGTCTGCTGAGATTTGCGGCATATAATACATGTTATATTTTTGGCTCATATTACGCATATAAGCATTTGACATAGTCATAAACATGTCATTTCTTGAATAATTAACACCCGCACTAATTGTTGGGAAGTAGTTTGACCAGGCTTGTCCTATTCTTGATTTATAAATCTCAGAATTGCTTATTGCTGACATAATTGTCGGGTTGTGTGTGATTGCAAGCTTAATACAGTCAACAAGTGTAACTTCCCCATTCATATCAGTGTATTCTATTTTACTGTTGATTGTAGGGAATTTTGTTTCATACATTCCTTCAGCTTCTTTGGAAGTTTCTTGTTTTGTTTTTGCATTTTCTATATTTTGTTTTTTTTGTCGTTTTAAATTTATTTTTTTTGTTTTTTCAGGTTCGACAATATGAATTTTTTCATCTTTATCTTTTTTTGCAATTTTGTTTAGAGGAACATCTGCAGCAACTGCCCAATTCCCTAAATTAAACATAATTGTACTTACTAAAGCAATATTTATAATTCTTTTCATTTTTCAGCATACTCCAAATCTTTTTCGGTTATATCCTGTTTAGGGAATTTGTCAACAAATTCCTGAACAATAACGTAAAATGCAGG
>CALVGY010000118.1 GCA_944327215.1 Candidatus Gastranaerophilales bacterium
GGCTGTTTCCTCTGTATCAATAATTGAAAATATCTCGAAATCGGGTTCGGAAATCATCCCATCATCCGCCCCATTTTAATATATGCTCTCGAAAGAGAGTTTTTTTATTGCGTATGATGGCGATGAGAACCCATTTTTAAGGTTTGAGCGCAAAAGAGCTGAGGCTGAAGTGCTTTTGCGTTGTATTGAAAATACAAAAAGCAAAAAACGGAATGCCGTTAAATGCGAGTGAGCAAGAAAATCCCATCTGATTACTTTTTTAAATAAAAGATCTGGTTGGGTCTTTTTTTGTGTTAAGACTCGATTTTAAGGGCACGAACTGATTTAGTTTAAAGCTTTATCCCTTCAATTTTAAGTAATTTTTTCTTTACCTCTAAGCCTCCGGAATATCCTGTTAAATTTCTGTTTGCTCCAATTACTCTGTGACAGGGAATTATAATGACTATAGGATTTTTATTATTTGCCATTCCAACAGCTCTTTGAGCGTTTTTATTCCCTATTAAATTTGCGATATCTTTGTATGTTACTATTTTTCCATAAGGAATTGATGTTAAAGCTTGCCAAACTCGTTTTTGAAATTGGGTTCCGTTCAGTTTTATAGGTATATCAAAATTTTTTCGCTTTCCATTTAAATATTCTTGCAATTCGGAATAAGTTTTTTTTACAAGTGGAGTTTCTTTTTCTTCGCAATTTAATTTATGGTATGCAATATTTGTTATGCAGCCATTGTCTTCTGAAATTGTTACCTCTCCAATTGGTGTTTTATAGCTGTATTGATACATTAAGATTCCTTTAGGTGTTTTATGTGTTTGTAGATGTATAAAACGCCTAAGACTGCAAAGATTAAAACTATAGCGATATCAAATTTATGCCAGATATGTTTGAACGCTTCCATATTTTGACCCATTTTTACACCTACATAAACTAAAACATAACTCCATACAAGTGAACCTAAAAATGTTAGAGTGAAAAATATTCTTTTTTTAGCTTTCAAAATTCCTGCCGGAAGTGAGATAAAAGTTCTTACAACTGGGAGCATTCTGCATAAGAAAAATGCCCAATCTCCGTATTTTTCAACCCATTTATCAGCTTCTTCGAGATCTTTGTGCGAAATTAAAAAATATTTTCCGTATTTTTCAACAAATTTCCTTCCTCCAAAATATCCTAGGTAATATGAAGGAATTGAACCTAGAACACAGCCTAAAGCTCCGGCAATTGCTGCAACATGGAAGTTCATTTCACCTTTGCTTACAATGTATCCTGCAAAAGGTAAAATAGCTTCACTTGGTAGTGGAATGTTGCAGGATTCTATTGCCATAAGCAAGCTTATTCCCCAAGGCCCCATGACTGTTATTACGTGTTCTATAAAACTGATAAGATATGATAATATATGATTTATAACTTCCATAATCCCTCCTCTTATTTAAATCTTATTGTACCAAAAAAATATTTTTATTTTGACAATATTAAAAATTTATACTAACATAACTTTACTGAAATGAAAGGAGTTTGGTTATGAATAATTTTGAATTTTATTGCCCGACAAGAGTTGTATTTGGAAAAGGATCCATTGCAAAGCTTTCGCAATTGCTTGATAAATCAAAAAAAATATTAATCACCTATGGTGGTGGGTCTATAAAGAAAAATGGAGTTTATGATCAGGTAAAAAAAACTTTAGAAGGATATAATGTTTTAGAATTTGGAGGAATTGAGCCAAATCCTAAGTATGAAACATTAATGAAGGCTGTCGAGATTGTAAAAAAAGAGGGTATTGATTTCCTATTAGCAGTAGGAGGTGGATCTACTTTAGATGGAACTAAATTTATTGCTGCCGTTTCTAAATATAATGGTGAAAAAGATGCTTATGATTACTTTATGGTAGAGCAAAATCCTGTAACTGATGCATTGCCTTTAGCAGATGTAATAACATTACCGGCAACTGGTTCTGAAATGAATAACGGAGCTGTTATATCAAGAATTTCAACAGATGAAAAATTAGCTTTTCAGTGGGAACCTTTATATCCGAAATTCTCAATTATTGATCCGCAAGTTACATTTAGTTTGCCTCAAAAACAAACTATAAATGGTATTGTAGATACATTTGTACATGTTATGGAGCAATACTGTACTTACGATGTAAATTCTCCACTTCAAGATGATTGGGCTTTAGGGATTTTAAGAACTCTTATCAAAGAAGCTCCAAAAGTATTAGCGGATCCAAATGATTATGATGCAAGAGCCAATATTTTCTGGTGTGCTACTTGTGGTTTGAATTATTGGATTGCTCAAGGTGTTCCTCAAGATTGGGCTACACATATGATTGGACATGAATTAACCGCGTTTTATGGAATTGATCATGGTCAAAGCTTGGCAATAATTATGCCTAGACTTTTGAGAAATCAAAAGGTTAGCAAGTCTAAAAAGTTGGCAAAACTTGCAAGAGAAGTGTTTGGTGTTAATGAACCTGTTGATTTGAAAGCTGCAGATTTAGCTATTGATCATATAGAGGCATTTTTCAATTCAATAGGAATGAAAACTAAATTGTCCGATTACGAAATAAATCCTGATGAAGCAGCAGAAAGAATAAGAGATCGATTTGCAAAACGAGGAGCTGCACTTGGTGAAAAAGGTGCAATAAATGCTGATGTAATATATGATATTGTAAAAGCTTCGTAGTTAGATAAATTTAAACGTTGTATAAACAACAATGGCTGTTTTATTAACAGCCATTGTTGTTTTATATTGAATGTGTTTTAGAAATTAATTTTTATAGCAAGGAATTTCAAAAAGATTTTTGTCTATTTCATTGAAGTTTTTAATAATCTGAGAAACTGCAGGAATGTTTTTGTAAAGATCTACACTTTCCATAGATGCCATTGCAATAATTTTGCCAATTTCTGCGCCTCTTGCAGCTTCTATCCCTGATACAGCGTCTTCTACTACTATACAATCTCTTGGAGATAAGTTTAGAATTTTTGCCGCTTTAATATAAATATCCGGAGCAGGCTTGCCTGGAATTGTTCCATCTGCATAAACAATTTTATCTATATCAAACCATTGTGCAAGTTTAAATTCGTCAATATAAAAATCTACATTATCTTTTTCTGACATTGTCGCAATTGTTCTTGGAATATTGTTTTCTTTTAGATAATTTAAAAAGTCTATTGCGCCTGGTGCTAAAACTGTGTTTTTATAATCTTTTCTGCACATATCACGGTATACAGCTTCTTTTTCTTTTGCGAGTTCTTCT
>CALVGY010000119.1 GCA_944327215.1 Candidatus Gastranaerophilales bacterium
TTAAATCTTATGAAGATGAGGTAATTGGCGAAAAACAAAAATCTAAAGAGAAAAAGCCGAAAGGTTTAACGCCGGATGTTATACGAGAAATTGAGGAACAAATTCTTGGCATAACTCACGAAGAAATTTGTGAACACGATTTGAACACCGATTAAACACCATTTAAACGGCATTTAAATTTTGACATCTTTTTCATGATCTATAAAGAATGCATTCAAAACATCCGCATCATTTCGCAGATGTTTAACTATAGGTGCAAGGTTATAACATTCTTCAATTCCCGGTTGATTTGCAACAAAATAATCTATAACAACCGCTGTATTATAAATATTCTCCGACCACTTACTCAATTGCTTAAACTCTTTTGGAGCGATATTCAATCCGACTTTTTCCATACGACCTCCTTAAGTCTGCTGTATAAATCACTTAAAATTAACCAATAGTCAAGCTTTTCATAGGACACAGAACGTAACGAATACTCTTAATAATTGGTCTTTCAAGTATTTTTATACTAATATGAAAATATGGAAAGTATGGTTTCAGAGAAAAAAGATAAATTATTACCTATCAGCGATGTTGTAAAGGCAGAGAGGCACACACCTGTTTATCAAATGCACAAATATTTTGCAAGAAGACCTCACAATGTTTTTCGACACCTTATTCAATACTACTCTAATCCTGGAGAAGTAGTTTTAGACTGTTTTTGCGGTGGTGGAGTTACAATATTTGAGTCATTAGCATCTGATAGAAAAGTTATAGGTTGTGATCTAAATCCATTGGCAACTTTTATTACACAAATGCAGATTTTGAAAATAGATACCAATGAATTGAAATCATTTTTGTTTAATTTTATTGATTCTGTTGAAAACGATTTGAATGATATTTATAAAACACCAGAAAATAATCTTATTGAATGGACTGAATGGGCATATACAATAAAATGCCCAGTTTGTGGAGAAATAATACTACTAAGTAACGATAATAAGCTTACCCCTGGTAAATTTAAATGTTCAAATGCAAATTGCAAAGGTCATAAGCTCGGAATAAAAAGAACAGAAGGAACACCATTAAGTAGTGTACCTTTATCTTATAAGTTAATTGGTGACGAGACCATATACAATTATAATGATAATCAAAAAGAATTTATTATAAATAAAATTGAAAAGTATAATGTAGATACATTTAATGTTAATCCCGATACTAAAATACCAGAGAATTGGGACAGACAAATAGAAGATTGCTTAAATGTTAAAGGAATATACAATTTTAGCGATTTATTTACTAAAAGAAATTATTTTGTTAACTTATACATCTTTAATAAAATATTAGAATTAAAAAACAAACCAAATTTTTCAGAAGAATATTTAGATTGCTTATATTTTGTTTTTAGTTCAACTATAAGATATACAAATAATATGACCAGAGTTACTGCTAACTGGGAAGGCGGGAAACCAACATCAATGGACAAACATGCCTATTGGTTACCTAATCAATATATTGAAACAAATGTCTTTAATGTATTTAGAAAACGTATCAACAGTGCATTAAAAGGTTGGTCTTATACAAATGAACAAATAACAAATGAGGTCTTTGCTGCAAGCAATTTCAAAGAATTGTTAAATGCAAATTATATGATACTAAACCAAGATTCTAGTTCTTTACCTATTCCAGATAAATCTATCGACGTTGTAATAACTGATCCTCCATACGGAAGCAATGTACAATATAGTGAACTGTCATCAATTTGGAACATTTGGTATAAAATGTATGCTGGCTTAAACTCCTATATATATAAAGAAGGAGAAGCAGTTGTAAACAGAAAGCAAAATTTTGATGGTTCTAAAGATATTAAAGACTATGAAAATGCATTATATAGAGTATTCAAAGAATGTAATCGAGTCTTAAAAGACGATGCATATCTGGTTTTTACCTTTAACAACAAAGATATTAGAATATGGCTTGCTATATTATCCGCACTAGTAAAAGCCGGATTTTATTTGCCTGAAGGTGGAATAATTTTTCAAGATTTTATTCAATCATATAAAAATACTTCTCATTTAAAATTCTCAGGTAATATTCATGGAGATTTTATATATTCATTTAAAAAGTGCAATTATAATGATTATTGTCAAAAAATAATCAAGCATGATTTATATTCTTCAATAGATGAATGTATTGTAAATTTATATAAAAATAACGATAAGTATAGCACACCTGAATTATATAGATTTTTGTTTTCAACTATTGTTCAAACAATGATCAATTTAATTCTTTATCAAATACAAAATCCTGATGATAAAACAAACATATCTTATGATGATATGTCATCAGATTTTGTAGATACTTACCTAAAGCAAACTTTGATATATAAGGATGGATATTGGTATAAAAAATGACTTGTACAGCATCTGCAATAACAAAAAATTCAGTATATAAAAACAGAGAATTAGAGGAATTTATTCTATCATTAGAAGAAAAATACCAAATTAATGATAAGATAAGCGAGTTCCATAATTTAGTAAATTTTGGAGAGAATTTAGATATACCATATCATCGTTGGTTTAAATATAGAGAAGGATATTCTGCTGAGTTAGTAAAACGAATAATTACTGAGTCAAACATTTCTCCTGATGAATATTATATTTTAGATCCATTTTGCGGTAGCGGGACGACAATGGTTGTTGCATCTTTATTAGGTTATAGCTCAATAGGGATAGATGCAAATCCATTATCAGCATTTATAACTAAACTTAAAAATACGCATTTTAATAGAGAAGATGTAAATAAAATTGAAAATAAAATCAAGAAATTTGTCGTCCCAAAAGTATTATCTTGCACAAACAAATACAGTGATATTGCAAAATATTTTAACGAAGATAGTTTTAACAAATTATTAAAAATAAAAACTTTTATTGATTCAATAAATGATTACAAGGTGAGAACATTTTTCTTAGGTGCATTCTTGTGTATAATAGAGGATTGTTCTAATCGAAAGCGAGATGGTAATGGTTTAAAAACTCAAATTACAAAAGTAAAAGATCCTATAACATATTTCAAAGCAAAATTAGAAGATATGCTTAACGATATAAAAAGATATTGTATTCCCGATAATGTATGTACAGATTCTATTGCAGATAACTCT
>CALVGY010000120.1 GCA_944327215.1 Candidatus Gastranaerophilales bacterium
AACAAAAAAGTCCGGAAATTATCCGGACTTTTTTATTATAAAAACTATTGAATTAACCTTTGATTTGGCTCATAACCTCATCAGCGAAGTTATCCTGACGTTTTTCCAAACCTTCACCAAGTACAAATCTTGTAAATGATTTTATTGTTAATTTGCCTTCAATCAATTGACCTACAGTCATATCAGGATTTTTAACAAAAGGTTGTTCAAGAAGAACTCTGTGTGAAAGAAGTTTGTTAACTCTGCCTTCAACAATTTTTGCTCTAATTTGTTCAGGTTTTTTCAACAAATCTTCTTTTCCCATTTCAACTTCAGTTTCGTGATCAATAACTGATTGAGGAATTTCATCTCTTGTAATGAATTCTGGAGCTGATGATGCAATGTGTAAACAAATATCGTTCATTAATTCATCATCTTTTTTATCAGTTTGAATTAATACACCGATTTTTCCGTTATGAACGTATGAAGCAGTATTGCCTTCGTAACGAACAAATCTTCTGAAAGTGATTTTTTCGCCAATTGAAGCGATTTTTTCTTTAATAACTTCAGAAATTACTTTACCGCATTTTGGACAAGTTGAAGCTAGTAAAGAATCAACGTCTGCAGGGTTTTCTTTTGCAACAACTTCTGCAAGGCCGTTAGTTAATTCTTTAAATTCTTCATTTTTAGCTACGAAATCTGTTTCGCAGTTAACTTCAACCATCGCTCCGCAATTGTCTTGGATAGATGTAGCGATAAGTCCTTCTGCTGCAATTCTTCCCATTTTTTTATCTGCGGAAGCCATACCTTTTTGGCGAAGAACTTCCATAGCTTTTTCCATATCTCCGTCAGTTTCTACAAGAGCTTTTTTAGCATCCATCATACCTGCGCCTGTTTTGTCGCGGAGTTCTTTTACCATTTGAGCTGTAATGTTCATTATAATTCTCTCCTTTTTTATTATAAGAACGGAGGTCAAGATGTCAGGTAGTTTAGCTATTATTGTATAATGGCTTGCCTTCTTACATTCTTGACCTCTGAACTTTGTTATTCTGCAACTGTTTCTGTTTTTTCTTCTTTTGAAGCTTTTACTTCTTCTGATGATACACCTGCATCTTCAGGTTTAATTTCTTCAACTTTTTTAGAGTTAGCATTTGCTTCTCTCAATTGTTTGCCTTCCAAAACTGCATCTGCAAGTTTTGATGTAATCAATTTAATTGAACGAATTGCATCATCATTACCAGGGATAATATAGTTTATACCATCTGGATCTGCATTTGTATCAGCTAAACAGATAACAGGGATGTTTAATTTATTAGCTTCTTTAATAGCGATATCTTCTTTTTTCTGGTCTACGATAAAGATAATATCAGGCAAACCTCTCATATCTTTGATACCACCTAAAGTTTTGCTTAATTTACCGAGTTCTCTGTTTAATTTAGCGATTTCTTTTTTAGGTAATTTTTCAGCGTGGCCTGAATTCATAAAGTCTTCTAATTCTCTTAATTTGTTGATACGGCCTCTGATTGTATCAAAGTTAGTAAGCATTCCGCCTAACCATCTTCTGTTAATGTAGTATGCTCCAGATCTTTTAGCTTCTTCAGCTACAACTTCTGCAGCTTGTTTTTTAGTTCCTACAAAAAGAACGTTTTTATTTTTAGCAGCGAAATCTCTTACAACAGCGTAAGCTTCATCAAGTAAATCTGTTGTTTTGCGCAAATCTAATACATAAATACCGTTTCTTGCACCGTAGATATACGGTTTCATTTTAGGGTTCCATCTTTGAGTTTGGTGTCCGAAGTGTACACCTGCTTCTAAAAGTTCAATCATAGATGCTGTTGGCATCGGTTTTCTCCTTTTTCTTAACTTATTGTACTACGGGCTATACTGTCTCATTTTTAACTTAATAAAAACTAGGGCAAAACCTATCAGACTAGTGTAACCAATATTATGATAATACAAACATGCCTTTATGCAAATTTAATATTGCGTTTTATTACATAAAATATGTTATTTGTAATAAAATTATCTATTTTTTTATTGTTGTATATTCTTTTCTTTTGTTGCGATGCAAAAGAAAAGAATATACAGAAGAAAAGAAAACACGCCAACCATCTAATTCCTACTAAACTCAACTTAAACGAGTGAACTCGCTTCGCTCAGACAGCACTCGTTTTGTTGTTGTTTCGTTAAGTAGGAATTAAAAATTCCACGATAGTGTAGTGAGCAATAATTGTAGGCGAAACTATTTTCAAAGAGGCTTTTGTTTGAGCGTAAGCGAGTTAAGCCGATTTTATGTTGAGCCTTTACAAATTATTAGCGAACGCAACGTGTGGTGGTTTTGTGGAACTTTTTCCACAAAAAGTTCCCCCGTCTGGAAGACCCGTCGGAGACAGAATTATAAGAAATATTTTTATTTATATTACATATTTTATTTTTAATTAATTAAATATAAATAACATATTTTATGTAAAAAAAACGGACTCTCTTTTCAAGATAGTCCGGCATTTCATTTTCTGAAACAAAAAGGATTTACATTAACTTATATTGTGTTTATTTGAAAATCTTTTTCATATTTTTAATATGTTTAATATTCAATACCCTGTCTTGCCATTACGCCCATATCAAAATAATGTTTGATAGGTTTCATTTCTGTTACAAGATGTGCCATTGCCTTTAATTCAGGGTGTGCATAACGTCCTGTTAATACGATTTCAAGATTTTCAGGTTTGTGTAAAAGTGCTTCTTTTACATCTGAAACTTTAATCATATTCATTGCTGTACAAATATTGATTTCATCCAAAATAATAAGTTGATATTCGCCAGAGTTGATTGCTTTTTTAGCAAATTCCCAACCTCTTTGAGCTTCTTTGTAATCTTCCATACAAACGTTATGAGAATAACATACTCTGTCCATTCCAAACTGTACAACATCTAAGTTTG
>CALVGY010000121.1 GCA_944327215.1 Candidatus Gastranaerophilales bacterium
GGGCCATGACCGGGGTGAACTTTTATATTATCATCAAGTTTAAATAATTTATTTTTAATACTATCTGAAAGTTTTTTAAAGCTACCGCCCACTAGATCAGTTCTTCCGACACTATCTCTGAATAAAGTATCTCCTGAGAATAAATTTTCATCTACAAGGTAACACACACCGCCTTCTGTATGACCTGGAGTTGTGATAACTTTTATTTTCATATCTCCGACTTGAATAATATCGCCATCATCCACAAACTTTTCATAAGTAGGAGGGACAGCTTCAGGTTGATTAAACATTCTTGTAAAATCATTTATTTTACCGGACAATTCTAAATCATTTTTGTTTATAACAGCTTCGGCCTTTAAAGCTTCTTTTAAATCATTCAAACCCATAATATGGTCAAAATGGCCATGAGTTAACAAAATATATTTAACCTCAGCACCCAAATTTTTAACAGTATCTGCAATCTCATCAGTCATTGCAGTAGCGTCAATCAAAACAGCTTGTTTTGACTTCTCATCAACAAGAAGATACATATTATTTTCGATAGGTCCTTCTATAAACTGTTTTATAATCATTACTTGCGCACCAATTTAAATATTTCATTGCAAATATTGAATAACTCTTCGGCATTATCCAAAGCTATCATATTAGGTCCGTCACATTTTGCTCTGTCAGGATCAGGGTGAACTTCAAAGAACAAAACATTCGCCCCTGCAGCGACAGCAGCTTTTGCCAAAGTTGGGACAAATCTTCTGTCCCCACCGGAACATGCTCCTTGAGCCCCAGGTAACTGAACACTATGAGTAGCATCAAAAACAACAGGATAACCAAATGTTTGCATAATAGGAATTGCTCTAAAATCAACAACCAAATTGTTATACCCAAAAGAGCAGCCCCTATCGGTTAATAAAATCTTGTCATTTCTGCTATCTTCAACTTTTTTTACCAACTGTCCCATCTGCTCAGGCGCCAAAAATTGTCCTTTTTTAATATTAACAATTTTACCTGTTTTTGCAGCCGCTACAAGTAAATCTGTCTGTCTACACAAAAATGCAGGGATTTGCAAGATATCAGCAACCTTACTAACAGGTTCAGCCTGATCAGGCGTGTGTATATCAGTAACTATAGGTACGTCAAATTTATCTTTGACAGATTGTAACATCTCCAGGCCTTTTTCCATTCCAGGCCCTCTATAAGAATGTATAGAAGATCTGTTTGCCTTGTCAAATGATGACTTAAATACGTAATTTATACCTAATTTATCAGTAATTTCTTTTAATTTTTTAGCTGTAACATCAAGAATTTCTTGACTTTCAGCCGCACAAGGTCCGGCAAGAATTGTAAGTTTATCGCCGCCTATTTCAAAGTCTCTCAATTTAATTTTCTTCATATCCATAGCTAAATTATATTAAAAATATAACTTAATTACAAGTATTATAAATAAATGAATTTAATAAAAAAAGCTCCTCTTTTAGAGGAGCTTTTTCTCTAATTTAATTTGCTTAAGCCAACAATTCCTTTACTTCTGCAGCAATGTTTTTTTGATCTAATTTAATTCCAGGTCCCATTGTTGTAGAAAGGTACACTGATTTTACAAATGTTCCTTTTGCTGAAGCAGGTTTTGATCTCAAAATTGCATCTGCTAATGTCGCATAGTTTTTAAGCAAATCTTCTTCGCTGAATTCGATTTTACCAACAGGGCAGTGAATCATACCTTGTTTGTCTGCTCTATATTCAACTTTACCAGCTTTAGCATCTTTAACAGCTTTTGCTACATCCATTGTAACTGTTCCTGTTTTTGGATTTGGCATTAAACCTTTAGGTCCTAATACACGGCCTAATTTACCTAACATACCCATACAATCAGGTGTTGCAATTAATGTATCGAAATCAAACCAGCCGCCAGAAATCTTATCAATAATTTCTTCAGCACCTGCGTAATCAGCACCAGCTTCTTTTGCTTCAGTAGCTTTAGCACCTTTAGCGATTACACAAACTTTTACTGTTTTACCTAAACCAGCAGGTAAAACAACTGTTGATCTGATTTGCTGATCTGCTTGACGAACATCAATACCTAATCTCATGTGACATTCTACAGTTTCATTAAATTTTGAAACTTCTTTTGAAATTTCTTTCAATTTTTTGATTGTATCAACAGCAGTTGCCGGTTGAGCGAACCCTTCCAACATTTCCTGCATTTTCTTTTGTTTTTTAGTTAATTTTGACATTTTATTTTCATCCTTCTTTGTAAATTCATGTTTACTTTTTAAGTATTATGATGAAGGCTCTTTCCTTTCGTGGTACTAGCGGACTGACGTCCTTCCATACTTAAAGTAATTTTGTAACATTATTCTTTAACTGTAACACCCATAGCTCTGCAAGAACCTTTAATCATATTTACTGCAGCTTCCATAGTTGTCGCATTTAAATCATTCATCTTTATTTTTGCAATTTCTTCAAGCTGTGCTTGAGTAATTTCACCAACTTTGTCTTTATTAGGCACAGAAGAACCTTTGGGAAGGTTCAATGCTTTCTTAATAAGTACAGGTGCCGGTGGTGATTTTACGATGAAAGAAAAACTTCTGTCTTCGTAAACATCAATTACAACTGGGATAATATATCCAGCTTGTGATTCTGTTTTTGCATTGAATTGCTTACAGAAATCCATAATGTTTACACCATGTTGACCTAAAGCAGGACCAACCGGTGGT
>CALVGY010000122.1 GCA_944327215.1 Candidatus Gastranaerophilales bacterium
TTAAAAATGTTCCACTTAATTCCCAAAATAGAAACATTCCTATTGGATATCCTATTAATATTGAATCAATAAATTTCAATATTTTTTCTTCATTCCATACAAATTTTCTTTGTATAGCTGGTAACATTATTCTATGATTATTATTCACCTTTTCTAATATTTCATTAATTGATTTTCTATCAAATTTATTATAATTATTTATATTATACATCCCATACCTTCCTATGCTAATCATTATATTTTTTAAAATTCTCTGCTTGTTCCATTACTTTGTCAAATACCTCTTCATCCCATTCTGGTGGATATCCACTATTATATAACAGTACTGTTAATTTTTCATTTAATCTGTTTTTTAAATCAAATCTATTAAAGAAATCTGCATATTGAACTTTATCATCAACCAATTCTTTTATTTTTTTAGCTAATGTTAAACATTTTTCTTCTTCAAAAATAAATTTATGTTCATCTCTTACTTTAACTAAAATATCATAAAACGCTTTTTCTTCATAAGAAATTCCTAGTTTTTCAAAAGATGTTTTGTCCTCATCTAAATCTTTAAATATCTTTAACAATTCGTCTGATAAATTATTTACAAAATCATCAACAACTTCACTTGTAAACAATAATTTATCTCTTGTATTATATTCTTCTACTACTTTCTTTAATCTTTCATCAAAATCTAAAGCTTTTATTTTATTAACTTTTCCATATTCAACTATAGCTTTTTTCAATAATTTTAGCAAAGCATTAAATTTTGAGATTGGTAATTTAATAGAAGTTAATTGTTTCTTAAATTCTTCGCTAAAGAAATCCATAGTTTTATTCTCGTCAATAATATCTTCAACTCCATTACATGAGATTGCTTTCTTTACCATATCTCCAACTACTTGATTCATTACTTCCGCATCTGGAGTATCACCTTTCGTTTGCTTATAGATAATTGATCTTATTGCTAAATAAAATTGTGCTTTATTTATTTCATTATCTGTTAATTCTCCTGAAGGAAAAACAATGTTATAAGCAATTCTCATCCTTTTCGTTAATCCCATAAATCTTGTTTGTGTGTCTTTAATATTTTGAACATACTCTGCAGCAAAATTTAAACATTGCAATCTCTCTAAAGGAGTTCCCACATAAAAATTGGTTGCATTAAAATTCATCATTAAATCATCAATTAATTTTAAATGATTTCTAAAGATTTCTATAGATGTTTTTAATTCGTCTATTGGACTTTGTTGAGTTGAACCATATTTTTTTACTGCTTCCAACATTTCATCTTTAATTCCTATATAATCAACAACTAACCCTTTATCTTTACCCTCAAATATTCTATTTACTCTTGAAATAGTTTGTATTAATGTATGTTTCTGTAATGGTTTATCTATATACATTACTGCAAGTGATGGAACATCAAATCCCGTAATCCACATATCTACAACAATTGCTATTTTAAAATTAGAATCATCATTTTTAAATTGTTCGTCTAAAAATTCTCTATATTTTTTTGTTCCACATGCCTCATATAATTCTTTCTCATCATTTTCTCCACGAGTTGCAACCAAATTTATTTTTGGTATTTCTACTAATTCATCCAATTTATCTTGACTATATTTTTCAGGATTTTCACATTTTTTAGGTTTAGCCCATTCTCTTCTTAATGTTGTTATATTTTTGTATAATTCAAATGCTATTTTTCTATCTGAACAAACAATCATAGCTTTTTGAACTATTTCTGGTTTTTCCGCACAAATATTTTCATAATGAGCTACAATATCTTTTGCAAGTTTTTTCAATCTACTTGGATGTCCAAGTATAACTTTCATTTTGCTCATAGCTCTTTTACTTTCTTCTACTTGTTCTTCGTTTGAACCTTCTTCTATGCATTTATCGTAGTATTTTTGTATTTCTTTTGCATCATTGTCTGATAATAATACTCTTGCTAATCTTGGTTCATAAGCTATCCTAACTGTTATTCCATCATCACTAGACTCTTTCATAGTATAACTATCTACTACATCACCAAATACTGTAATAGCTTCATCAACTGGTGTACCTGTAAATCCACAATATACTGCATTTGGCAGACTCTCCCTTAAATAATGAGCAAATCCATATGTTGTAAAAACTCCATCTTGTGTCTTTTTTAATTTTGAACCTACTCCTGTTTGAGTTCTATGTGCTTCATCAGAAATACAAATTATATTACTTCTATCAGATAATAGTCCTGTTTTTTCACAGAATTTTTGGATTGTTGTAATATACACTCCCCCGCTTTCCTGTGCAGTTAATGTACTTGATAAATCATCCCTTGACTCAATACTCCTAACATTTTCGTCATGTAAATATTTTTTTGCTGTTACAAATAATTTTGATGCTTGCGTATCTAAATCTTCTCTATCTGTTAATAATATAATAGTTGGATTGTTGAATACTTCTTTGTCTCTCAACATTAGAAGTCTTGATAGAAATAACATTGTATATGTTTTTCCACATCCAGTAGCTCCAAAATATATACCACCTTTTCCGTCTCCCTCTGGTTTTTTATGTATTTTTAAGTTTTCTAACATTTTAGTTGCAGCAAAATATT
>CALVGY010000123.1 GCA_944327215.1 Candidatus Gastranaerophilales bacterium
ATTAGCATTTAAAACTGCATTTTCACTAGCTTCTTTCAAATTCTTGCCCATCATTAGAATATAAGCATAAGCTTTTACAAGAACAGAGAAATTGCCGTAAAAAGCTTTTACATGCCCAATACTATTTTGTAAATCATAATTTTTAAAATACTTTTTCCCGTCAAAATCAACAACAGGTACAGGCAAAAAATCTTTTAACTTTTCAACAACCCCAACAGGTCCTGCTCCAGGGCCTCCTCCGCCATGAGGAGTTGCAAAAGTTTTATGTAAATTCAAATGAACGACATCAAATCCCATAAGTTTTGGATTTGTATACCCCATAATTGCATTAAAATTAGCTCCGTCATAATACAATAAAGAGCCGTTATCATGCATAATTTTTGAAATTTCAAGGACATTTTCTTCAAACAAACCTAAAGTATTAGGATTTGTCATCATTATTGCTGCGACATCTGAATTAACAAGAGATTTTAAAGCTTCAATATCGACTTGTCCTCTGTCATTTGATTTAACAGGAACAATCTCAAACCCGCATAAATGAGCACTTGCAGGATTTGTGCCATGAGCGGAATCCGGAATTATAACTTTTGTCCGTTTTTCCCCCTTTACTTCAAAATACTTTTTTATAACCATCATGCCGGTTAATTCACCTTGAGCTCCAGCTGCTGGCTGTAATGTAATTGCATCCATCCCTGTAACTTTTTTCAAAGCTTCTTGTAGCTTGTACATCAACTCTAATGCGCCCTGACAATCATCTTCATCACTATATGGATGTAAATCTGCAAAACCTTCTAAAGATGCCAAAAGTTCATTCACTTTTGGATTATACTTCATCGTACAAGAACCGAGAGGATAAAACCCTTTTTCAATGCAGAAATTTTTATCAGACAATTCTTTATAATGTCTCAAAGCTTCAAGTTCGCTAACATTTGGAAGCCCAATAGGAGATTTTCTTTTAAAATCGTCAGACAAAAAATCTAAATTTATTTTTTCATCACAAAGACATATCCCATTTACACCATTGCTTTTTTCAAAAATAGTTTTCACTAAATAATCCCCTGCCTTTTTAAATCTCTTTTTATTTTATCTAGCCCTGATTGAATAATACGAGAAATACGAGATTGCGAAATATTAAATTCTTCAGCAATTTCTCTAAGTTTTTTATCTTTAAAAAACTTATATTCAATAAGTTCTCTCTCTCTTTGAGGGAGTTTTTTCATAGATTCAATAATTTCTGCTTTTAATTCAGAGAGTTCAATACATTCTTCCGGAGTCTTATCTTCTGCTTTAATTTGAGTAGGGACCTCAGCATCTTGCATTTCATCAATAGAGAGAATTGTTTTATACACTTCTTCTCGAATATTGCTGTCATCCTCTTCCTGAATTTGTCTTCTGTTTTTTAGAGAATACCATTTATAACGACGTCGAACTTCATTTCTGATAGCCCACTTTATTGCAGTTGATAAATATGTATTATTAAAATTTTCCGGAGAATGATTTTTGAATAAAATATATAGGGTATGATTTCCTATATTTATAAGTTCTGGGAGTTCTATCAAATGAGATGTTGAAAATTTTTGATATTCTACTTTCGCAATCGTTTCAATTAAAGATTTGTAATCCCTTAGATTTATTTTTTGTTTTACATCTTGTTGTGATGACATAACTATAACATTATTCCTATAAAAACATTTCCCGTAAGTACATCATAACAGAAAAAAATATAGAATACCAGACAATGTAATTTTCCTTAACATAATTTATATATATTTATAAATTAAAAAAAATTATTAAGGAGAAATTATGAGAATATTATTTTGTACAGATGGTTCAAAAATCAGTTTTAACGCTTTATATAACATATCTTATTGGATAAAAGATGCAATAATTGACACAATTTGTGTAATAGATTGGAGCTTCTTACCGGAAGAAATTTCAATAGAAGAAGAAAATTTTACATATTCATGCGCAAATGTTGCAGATACAATACTTGATTATGCAGAAGAAGAAATAAAAAAATGCGGGCTAAAAACCGGTAAAAGAATAAAAAGTTGCGGTTCAGCAATTGAAAGCATAATGGAACAATCAAAAGATGAAGAATACGATTTAATATTAATGGGATCTCACGGTAAAAAAGGAATTCAAAAATGGCTTGGTTCTGTATCTCAAGAAATAATAAACAGCAGCAAAATGTCAAATTATATAGCGAAGGAAACAAATAACCGAGAAAAGCTACTCTTAACAACAGACGGAACAAAATGTTCTCTTGAAATAATAAAGAGAATACTTCCGAATATGAAACTTGAAAACAAAGAAGTCCATATCTGTATGGTAAACGAAGATCCAAATTTGCTATTTTTAGACGGGACTTTGGATACAAACTGGCTTTTAGATATCCAAAAACAACAACAAATTTATGCAGCTTCTGCAATAAAAGATATCCAAACTCTTTTGCAAGAACATAACATACAAGTTTATGAAACAATCATATTAACAGGGATTCCAGCACAAAAAATCATTGATTATGCAAGAACAAATGAAATAGATTTGATAGTTCTTGGTTCAAAAAACAAATCTAAACTTG
>CALVGY010000124.1 GCA_944327215.1 Candidatus Gastranaerophilales bacterium
ATAGTAAATGTATAATATATTCAAATCATTACACGTATGTAACAATATTGGATTATTTTTGGGTTTATTATGCAAAAAGATGACACAGAAACAAATTTACTTGAAAAAAAATTTAATAATATAGAAGAAAATATTGATAAAATTGAAACAATGATTAATATTTTATTAGTCGCATTAGACAATGATTTCAATACACCACAAATTCCAGATATCATTGACTATATTGTTATAATCAAAAATCATTTGGCTGAACACAAAAAATTACTTAAAAATTTTATTCAAGAATTAAATTTACCAGACGGGAAAGCAAAATTACTACTTTTGAGAACTATTAATTTTGAAAAAAAAGATTAATTTATCTGATAACATTCCCCACCCCAAAATTTTAATTCGCAATAATTGCAATAAAATATTTTCCTCATATAATTGAACATGTTAAATGTCGTGAAAAAAAGGAGAGAATATTATGTCTAGAAAACCTATTATTGCAGGAAACTGGAAAATGAATTTATGTCGTTCAGAAGCTAAAGAAGTTTTTGAAGGTGTTAAAAATTTCGTAAAAGATTATACAGCAGTTCAATTACCAACAGTTGTAATCGCTCCGGTATTTACATCAATCGCAGCAGTAGAAGCTGTTAGATGTGATTGCGGTTGCGGCGGTAACAAAATTTCTATCGCAGGTCAAAACTGCCACTGGGAAAAATCAGGGGCTTACACTGGTGAAATTTCTGTTGAAATGTTAAAAGATGCAGGTTGTGATTACGTAATTATCGGTCACTCTGAAAGAAGACAATATTTCTCAGAAACTGATGAAATGATTAACAAAAAAGCAAAAGCTATTTTAGCAGGCGGCTTAATCCCTATCATCTGCTGTGGTGAAACTCTTGAGCAAAGAGAATCAGGCGTTACAGATAAACATATCGCATCTCAAATTAAAGCAGCATTAGACGGCATCTCATCTGAAGATGTTGCAAAATCAGTTATCGCATACGAACCTATCTGGGCTATTGGTACAGGCAAAACTTGTGACGCTGACGAAGCTAACAGAGTAATCGCTATGATTAGAAACGTTGTTAAAGAAGTTGCAGGAGCTGAAGCTGCTGATTCTATCAGAATTCTTTACGGCGGATCTGTTAAACCTTCTACAATTGAAGAACAAATGTCTAAATCAGATATCGATGGTGCTTTAATTGGCGGAGCTTCATTAAAAGCTGATAGCTTAAATGAAATCATTGAAAAAACAATGAAATTAATGAATAAATAAGTTATCAAAGTATAATAATATATTTAAATTATAAAAACTCGCAGATTGTAAAAACAATCTGCGAGTTTTAATTTATTCCACAAATTATATTTACAGAATTGCACTCACTTCATTATTAACTTAACAAATTCAAAACAGATAATTTGTCATTAATTTCATTCATCAAATTTACATCATCTGTTTGACGAGCATAATTTTGAGCTTTTGAAAGCAAACCTTTTGCTTTTTTAACATTGCTGAATTCCACCATTATATCGGCAGCTTTTGCATAATTTTGAGCAACCTTCAATGGTGATTCAGCATCTGAGTAATGCTGTACAGCTTTTGAGTATGATTTTAGGGCTTTTTGAGATTCACCAAATTTTTCATAGGCATTACCATAACTTGATGATACGAATCCTTTTACTTTTGAATTATCTGTTTGAGATGCCAAATCATCTGCTATTGAATAATAATTCATTGCTTCATCATCATACATATCAGTAAATATGTTACCCATCTTTGTTAATGATGTTGATTGTGCTGCAAGATTTTCAGCTTCTCCGGCAAATGATATTGAATTAAAATAATGATCAAGTGCAGGTTTTATTTGATTTACATCATCATAAATTTGAGCCATTGAGTAGTGTGCTTTTGTTTTTACGTTGTTATCTTTTGTATTTTGGATAGAATTGTTATAACTTTTTAGAGCTTGTGCATAAAAATCGTGATCATCATATATTCTGCCTACTTCATAGTAGATTTTTGATTTTGTTTCAGTATCGCCTACTTCATCTGCTCTTTGCATTGCTTTTTGGAATGTTTGAATTGCTTTTTCAGGTTCATTTGCGTAGGCCAATTTTTTAGATTGTATAAACAAAGATTTCAACTCTTTATCTTGAGGGATAAGAGAAATGACTTTTGAATCTGTATCAATTTCCTGCTGAACCGGTTCTGTTACTGTATCTTGAACTGTTGTTTTATTTTCTGTTTTTTCTTGTTTGTTTGTGCTTCCTTCAGGGAATTTTACCAAAAATTGAGGGTTTATATCATTTGCATTATATTTAAAATCTATTTGTTGCAAGAACAAAGCATCAACCCAATTTTCAACAACTTTGGAATCTTTGTTCAGGGTTTTTGAAATATAATCATCAAGGATTGTTGATGCGTTTTTCAAATTTGATTTTATTAATTTTGTATTAGGGTTATCTTTTTTTACTTGAGCTTCTATTAATGATAAATAACCGTTTACTTCTTGTTTTAAATCATCAGGTGTACCGATTGCGATTGCAGTATTGTTAAAATCTTTCAA
>CALVGY010000125.1 GCA_944327215.1 Candidatus Gastranaerophilales bacterium
TGTAATTCTTTAATTCTTTTTCTTAAATCTCCTAAAATCAAAAAAAAATCCCTAATCATATTGCACTTTTACTGTACACTTCTTATCTTTTATCATCTTCCATCAAGGATTTAAGCCATCACCTCTTTTTCTTTACTAACCTTTATTCTCTAACTATCCGCCAATTAAATATTTATTATTTATCAATTTTTAGGATCTTGGGAATTTACGTTTCCTTCTACAAGTTTTAATGTAAAACTAAGTAAAATATTTGACAAGTAAAGAAAAATAAAATAAAATTTACAATTGACCATGCCCCTTGTAAAATCTAGAAAAAATTCAAGTTCTTAAATCTTAATGAAGAAAACTTAATGAAATTAAGTAAAAAAAATAACAAAATTGTTTGACAACAAAAATTTTTAGGATTTAGCATGGACCTTGCCCAAGAGAATAAATTTATAGTAAAATAAATT
The DNA here is from genome assembly GCA_944327215.1 of Candidatus Gastranaerophilales bacterium. GTDB lineage: Bacteria > Cyanobacteriota > Vampirovibrionia > Gastranaerophilales > Gastranaerophilaceae > Stercorousia. Next base: position 453 of record CALVGY010000125.1, read on the forward strand.
AGGGAAATATTATGAAAGAATTTTTAAAAACTCAAACAATAACATACAACTTAATGTCTTTTACCGGATACAAAGCATTAATACTGTTTTCGCTTCTGTCAGATGGTCCTAAATCATACAAAGAAATTTGTGATTACTTTTTGTATCATACTTATTTACGGGAAACAATTTCCATTGACACATTAAGAGTGTATATAAATTCTCTCAAAAGGATAGGATGTGAAGTTAAACGTGTACGAGGGGAAGACAAAGAATCCAGATATGTAATTCTTTCTCACCCGTTTGAACTTAAATTAACCCCCGAACAAATACAAAGTATTTCTAAAGTTTACAAAAGTATTGTAAAAAAAATGGACATACAAGAACTTTTGGCAATGGATAATTTATTTGAAAAAATCGGAAATTATATAAAAAATGAAAACTTTATCAATGACATGAAAAAAATATCCATGCTAAATGGAATTGATAAAAAGTTATTGAAAGACTTAATTGATTGCTGCGATAAAAAAGAACAAATTGTAATAAATTATAACTCCCCGAATACTGGGAAAAAAGATATTGAAATTATTGCAGACAAAATAGACATCTCAAATAACAAAATTTATCTTTATGGAACAGGATTTGAATATAATCAATATGGGTGTTTTCTTGTTAATCGCATAAATCAAATTAAAGAAATTAAGTTTGAAAAAACAATACCTGATAATATAAAAATGCTGACTGTTACATATGAAATAAACAAAGAACCGGATAAAATCGATTTAAATGACAACGAAAAAATTATCAGTCAAAGCAAAGATAAAACTGTTATTGAAGTTACAACATCAAATGAATTTTTGCTAAGACAAAGATTGCTTGAATATGGTCCGGCTTGTAAAATTTTGCAACCTACAGAATTTAAAAATAAATTCATTGAGCTTTTAAAAGATATGAAAGCGGGGTATTATTGTGACTAAAAAATTAACAGAAAAATACAATGATTCCTGCGTAAAGCTTTTTGAATTTTTAAAAATGCTATATCAAGGAGATGTCGAATTTAAAAGAGTAATAAACCATTTTTCAGATGGGGAATACAACGGCAAGTCCAATACTCATGTTACATTGAACAAATATCTTAATGCAATGAGGATTTTTGGAATTAAAGTAAAAAAAATAAAACGCAAATACAAAATGTACAGTTCATTGTACAAACTTAAATTTAATCTTGATGATTTAAAAAGCATTAAATATTTAAAACAAATTGGTGATATTTTGCCAGAAGGCAAAACCAAAACAGATTTTGAATCTTTCATAAGAGAATTGGAAATAAGATTTGATGAATCTGCACAAAATATATTTCAATTAGAAAATAACACCCAAAAACTTAACTTTGAATTTTCAAACTCAGAAATAACAGACCAATTGCAATATTGCATAAAACTTTGCCAAGACAAACAAAAATTAGAAATTGTGTTTACTGATGAAAAAGGGGAAGATATAAATTTATTATGTTCACCTCTTGAACAAATTTATCAAAAACGAAAATTCTGTCTAAAAGTTTTAGGCAATAATGGATCAAGAGTTTATGAAATTCCAATTGACAGCATAAAGTCAATTAAACAATTACCTATTGCATCTTCCAATCAGGCCATTCCGACAACTGTTGTTTACAGAATAAAAAACAAACTTGCTAAAAATTACAAATTAAGAGACTGGGAACGAGTTGACAAACTGGAATCTGACGGAAGTCAAATTATAGTAAATAAAAATGAAGACCTTAATCTTCTGGTTGACAGATTAATGCGTTATGGCACACAATGTACAATAATTTCTCCAAAGTTTTTAAAAGAAGAAATGATAGAGAGAATTAATAACACATTAAAGAATTATGAACAATAACATTCTTTAACATTCAATTTATTTTTAGAAATGAGCTGTGCTATCATAAAATTATGGATAAAAATACTCAATTTGTCCCGCTTCATTTACACAGTGAATTTTCACTGCTAGACGGGGCTATAAAACTAAAAGACCTATGCAAATTCGCAAAAGAAAATAACATGCCTGCTGTTGCCATTACAGATCATGGTGTTGTACAA
>CALVGY010000126.1 GCA_944327215.1 Candidatus Gastranaerophilales bacterium
GAAAAATAAAAAATTAAGAAATATAGCAATTATTGCCCACGTTGACCATGGTAAAACGACTATGGTTGATTGTATTTTAGACCAAACAGGCGTTTTTAAAGAACACCAAGAAATGGGAACTTGCGTTTTAGATAATAATGATATTGAGCGTGAAAGAGGAATTACAATATTATCTAAAAATGTTGCTGTTGAATATAAAGGGGTAAAAATTAATATTGTAGATACCCCAGGTCACGCTGATTTTGGTGGCGAAGTAGAGCGTGTATTGGGTATGGTTGATGGAGCATTGTTAATCGTTGATGCTCAAGAAGGACCAATGCCTCAAACAAGATTTGTTTTGCAAAAAGCGCTTCAATTAGGCATTAGAATTATTGTTGTAATTAATAAAATCGATAAAGTTGGCGCTGATCCTGATAAAACTTTAGATAAAGTATTTGATTTATTTACTGAATTAACAGATAGGGATGATTTAATTGATTTTCCTGTAATTTATGCAAGCTCATTAAATAGATACGCAAAAGTTAATATGGAAGATGAAAATGTTAACATGCTTCCTCTATTGGATTGCATTTTAGAAAACATTGAAGGTCCTGAGGCTGATATTGATTTGCCTTTGCAATTACAAATTACAACACTTGATTACAATGAATATGTTGGAAGAATTGCAATTGGAAGAATTAAAAACGGCTCAATTAAATCTCAAGAACAAGTAACTTTACTTAAAGCTGATGGAACAATCCAAAAAGGCAAAGTGGTTAAACTTTTTGGCTTTAAAGACCTTGGAAGGGTTGAAATTCAAGAAGCTTTCGCTGGTGATATAGTTGGTGTTGCAGGTTTTTGTGATATTCAAATAGGCGAAACTATTTCTTGTCTTGTTAATCCTGTGGCATTGCCTTTAATAAAAATAGATGAACCTACACTGCAAATGAATTTTTCAATTAATGATTCACCTTTTGCAGGAACTGAAGGAAAATTTGTTACATCAAGACAATTAAGAAAAAGATTATATTTTGAACTTGAAAAAAATGTATCTCTTAGAGTTGAAGATACTGATTCAACAGATGTTTTTAAAGTTTCAGGAAGAGGAGAGTTACATCTTGGAATTTTAATTGAAACAATGAGAAGAGAAGGCTATGAATTTCAAGTTTCAAAACCTGAAGTAATTTTTAAAGAAGAAGACGGGGTTGTACTTGAACCATATGAAAACTTAATTGTGGATGTACCAGAAGAATTTGTAGGTTCAGTTATTGAAAGATTGTCCTCAAGAAAAGCTCAAATGCAAAATATGGAAGCAGGATTAAAAAGAACAAATATTGACTTTATTATACCTGCAAGAGGTCTAATAGGTTTTCGCTCAGAATTCATAAGAATGACAAAAGGCGAAGGAATAATGTACCATACATTTGAGAAATACGATGAATACGCAGGAGATATACCTCGTCAGAGAACAGGCTCACTTATAGCTCACGAAGATGGCGAGGCAGTTGCATATGCACTGCATCAATTTGAAGACAGAGGAGTATTCTTTATAACTCCAAAAACAAAAGTATATAGGGGTATGATTGTTGGAGAATGTAACAGACCGCAAGATATAGCAGTCAATGTTTGTAAAACAAAAAAAATGACTAATATGCGATCAGCAACGGCAGATGTAATGGTAACTCTTCAAGCCCCCAAAATTATGGGTCTTGAAGACGCTCTTGAATACATACAAGATGACGAGCTGGTTGAAATAACACCTCAAAATGTAAGAATGAGAAAAGCAGATTTGGTTAAATTGAGATAATTAATCATAAAAGTAGATGGCATTCGCCATCTACTAAAGTTATTTTATAATTACTTCTTATATCTTAGCAATTATATTTGCTTGCGTAATAAGCTTTTGTAATTTTTCTTTTTCTTGTAAAGTGATTTTATTTTCCGCAACAAGCTGATTTAAATTTACAGGTCCAACCAAATCAGCAATTTGCTTGTGTAAATCTCTATTAGTAGGATCTTGCTTTAGTTTTCTAATTAAATAACAAGCTTTACTTCTTATGCTTCGCGTTGTGCGTTCATGACTATCATATACAGCATTCATAAATACTTTAGCACTTTCTTCTGCAGATTTACCCACTGATGAATCAACTGCACCAAAAATTCTTCTTTGAGCTTCCTTTGCAGCCGTATTTTCAGCAACTTCTTTTGCAGTTCTTTCTGCCGCTTCTTTTGCAATCCTTTCTGCCTTTTCTTTTGCAGTTTTTTCTGCCGCTTCTTTTCCTGCGCCATTAAAAACTTTTTTAAGAGCAGAGCTTATATTTTTCCTTTTTGCAATTGCAACTCCGGCAGCAGCAATAGTACCCAATGCAATTAAAGTATTTCGCATGGTCTTATCGCCATCTTTTTTCATTTCAATAGGATTTGTCTGATTTTCCATTCTGCCTTTAAAACTTTGTGGCTGAAAATTATTACTTACAGCACCAGATTGTTGCAATTGAATTTGATCCATTTTAAACTCCTAAAAATAAATTCCAATAT
>CALVGY010000127.1 GCA_944327215.1 Candidatus Gastranaerophilales bacterium
TATGATCAATCTATTCAAGAAATAAATGCAAAAATTGAAATTGTTCAAGCTCAAGATAAAAACTTAGAATTAAGATTAAAACAACTTGATACTGAACAAGATGCTATTCAAACTGAAATGGATGCAGTTCAAAAGGTTATTGAAAAGAACACTGAATCCACTTTCAAAACCTTCGGCTAGGAGCGTGCCGCTCCACCCGCCAATCTGGTGGTTCAAAAAACTTAATTTAAACTGGACTAAAGACAGGAGCGTGCCGCTCCACCCGCCAATTTGGTTGTTCAAAAACTTAATTTAAACTGGACTAAAGACAGGAGCGTGCCACTCAAACAACAAAATCTAAAAAAGATTAATAAGAAAAGATATTATATAAAGTTTATTTGTTTCCTTTCCCTTTTATTTAACGACCTAATAGGTCGTTTTTTTATTTTATGATAAAATAATGAAAAAACAGGAGAGAACTATGGGGCAAACTTTAGCAGAAAAAATAATATCAGAACATGCCGGCAAACCCGTTAAAGCCGGAGAACTTGTTATCGCAAAAGTTGATGTATGTGCAGTACAAGATGGAACAGGACCTTTAACAGTACAAGAATTTAAAAAGTTAGGGAAAGAAAAATTGAACAATCCAGAAAGAACAATTTTATTTATTGACCATGCTTCCCCTAGTCCGAGAAAGGAATTATCAAATACACACACTGTTTTAAGAGATTTTTCAAAAGAATATGGAGCTGTTTTATCAGATGTTGGCGCAGGAGTATGCCACCAAAGACTTATAGAAACATTTGTTAATCCGGGAGAAATTTTAGTAGGCGCAGATTCTCATACCTGTACATCAGGCGCTTTAGGGGCATTTGCGACAGGAATGGGGTCTACTGATATTGCAGTTGCAATGGCTTTAGGTAAAACTTGGTTAAAAGTTCCAGCAACTTTTAAGATTGAAGTTAACGGAAAATTTAAAGATGGTATATGCTCAAAAGATTTAATGTTACATCTTATCGGAATGATTGGAGCTGATGGTGCTACATATAAAGCATTGGAATTTTGCGGTGACACTATAGAAAATATGAGCATGTCAGAACGATTTACTCTTGCTAATATGGCAGTTGAAGCAGGAGCAAAAGCCGGTTTATTTATTGCAGATGACAAAACAAAAGAATTTTTAAAATCAAGAGGAAGAGAAGACAAATTCAGATCAATCAAACCTGACCCTGATGCAATTTATGAAAGAGTAATAAAAATAAACGCACAAGACATAGATCATACAGTATCTTGTCCTCATACAGTTGATAATACTAAACTTGCCTCAGAATTAAAAGACGTAAAAATTGATCAAGTATTTGTCGGGACATGTACAAATGGAAGAATTGAAGATTTAAGAATTGTAGCTAAAATTCTCAAAGATAAAAAGATTAATTCAAATGTTAGAATGCTTATTTGTCCTGCGTCAAAAGATATTTACTTACAAGCTCTTGATGAAGGCTTAATAAAAATCTTTGTAGAAGCAAATGCAACAATCCTACCTCCAGGTTGTGGCCCTTGCGTTGGAGTTCATGCCGGAACATTAGCTGACGGTGAAGTTTGTCTTGCAACACAAAATAGAAATTTCCAAGGCAGAATGGGTAATACTAAAGGGTTTATATATCTTGCCTCGCCTTATGTTGCAGCATACACAACATTACGCGGCTATATAAGCGCAGAATAATTATAATTATCATAAAAAAAATATAACCTATTGGCTATATATCAATGAATGAGTAATTCCTGATAAAAATTTCTTACTATAAATGTAAGGAGAAGTTTTTATGTCAGGCAATAAAATGCAATATAAAAAAATGCCTTTGGAAGAACTCGTTGTTTTATCACAGCAAAATGATTTTAAGGCGCTGGAAGAATTAATAAAACGAGAACAAAAAAACGTTTTTGCCGCCTTTTCATATCTATGCAAAAAGCAAGAAAACGTTGCAGATTTAACTCAAGAAGCTCTTTTACGAGTAGCAAAAAATATACAAAATTTAAAAAATCCCAAATTATTCAAAAGTTGGCTGAACCAAATAATTACCAATCTTTTCTATGATGAACTTAGAAAGTCACAAAAAAAAGCCGATACAATATCTCTCGATGAAGAAACAGAAGACACTCCCCCAATCAAACTGCAGCTTCTTGATAAAAAGTGCAAACCGCCGGAAAAATGTATATCATCAGAGCTTGAAAGAATTATAAAAAATGCTATACTTTCGCTACCGGAACAATTTAGAATTGCAATTATTTTGAGAGAATTTCAAGGCTTAAGCTATGAAGAAATCGCACAAGCAACCCATTCAAGTATAGGGACAGTAAAATCCCGAATTGCACGTGCAAGAATCAAGCTGCAAGAAGATCTTAAAGCTTATATATAAAGGAGGCAAATAAATGCAAAACCAACTAACCTGTGAACAAGTTAACGCACTTCTGAGCTTTTATGCAGAAAATAAACTTAGCGACAAGCTCTCAGAATATGTGCGTATAC
>CALVGY010000128.1 GCA_944327215.1 Candidatus Gastranaerophilales bacterium
AATCAAACTCAATGGGTAGATTTGATAAGTTAAAATTAAAAGTAAATGATTTTGCAATAGATATGTTGTTGAATTATTTGGGTCATAACTTTAGCAAAGAAAAATTGATAAATCTTGCAAAAATCTTTGAAAAAATATCAGGATCAAAAGGCGGAATAAACCATGCAAGAAGAATGCAATGGCTTTTTAAATCAGAACATCCGCATCTTTATTGGTGGAAAAAGATTTTAACAGAATTAGACCCGAATTGCAGGAATAAATGGATTAAAAACTTCTTTGTAAACGGATATTATGGAGATAATTTAAGAAAACGTTCAGAATTTAATAAAAAGAACGGATTTTTCCCTCCGACAGTTTTATTAGCAAGTATTACAAAACGTTGTAACTTCAATTGCAAAGGCTGCTGGGCGCATGAATATGATGTAAAAGAAGATTTGACAAAAGAAAAATGGAGAGAAATTTTCACAGAAGCCCGTGATGTCATGGGAATTCACATCTTCCCAATAGTTGGGGGAGAACCTTTTGCAAGAAAAGAATTCTTAGAATTAGCAGAGGAATTTAATGACTGTACATTTATAACTTTTACTAACGGTTCATTAATTACAGAAAAAACAGTTGAAAAATTGAAAAAATTAGGTAATGTCCAACCAATGTTTTCAATCGGCGGTTTGAAAGAAAATACAGATGCCGTTCGTGGAGAAGGCTGTTTTGATATGGTTATGGAGAAAATGGATATGCTTAAAAAAGCCGGCATTTTCTTTGGTGCAAGTATTACTGCAACCAGCCAAAATTGTGACGAAGTTACATCAGATGAATTTATGAAAATGTTATCAGACAAAGGTGTTTTATGGGCTTGGTTTTTCCATTATGTACCTGTTGGCGACAGCCCTGATGTAAGTATGGTTCCTAACGCTCAACAACGTCAACAAATATTGAAAGCTGTTTATAATGCAAGAAACACACTTCCTATGATGACAGTAGATTTCTGGGGTGACGGCCCTGAGATGATGGGTTGTATTGCCGGCGGCAGACAATATATTCACGTAAACCCACGTGGAGATGTTGAACCTTGTACATTTGTACACTTAGCAACACACAACCTTAAAGATTGCACATTGACGGAAGCTCTTGCGGCCCCATTTATGCGTGCAATCAGAGATGGTATACCTTATGAAGATGGTAATATGTTAAGACCTTGTATGATTGTCGATAGGCCTGATGTTTTGAGGAAATATTATCAGGAATTCAAACCTTATGAAACACATGAAAATGCTGCAGCATATTTGACAAATCCTGAAATTACATCAAAAATTGATAAATATTCAAAAGATGTAAAAGAAATCTTAGACAAAGACTGGAGAGAAAATCTATGGATGACAATATTCCCGCTGGAAGGTGAATATTATGTAGATAGAGATCATTTCTGTTCAACAGAAAAACCTGTTAAAGAACATTCTTGCAGCGGAAATTGTGCTTGCTGCGGTAAATAATTATGAAAAAAATATTTTCATTATTAATTTTATTTATAATACTAACAGCTTTAATAATCTCTTGTCCCATAATAACTCAATGGGACAGGAGTATTATTATATTCATCCAGCAAAAACTCTCTTTTTTACCGCTTTGGATTCCGATGCTGCCGGATTGCATATTGTACACCGCAATGATAGTTTTGCCGCTGGTTGGCTTTGGTGTATTTTTTGTTAAAAAAAGATTATGGGTTGATCTTATATTATTTTGTTCAGTGCCACTTGTTACGTTTTTGTTGAATTGTATAATTAAACCCATAATAAAGCGTGAAAGACCACCAATAGAATTACAGATCACATCAATTCACCCGGATAGTTTCAGCTATGTTTCGAGCCACAGTTTGGTAACAATTTGTCTATGGGGAATGGTAATTTGGTATATTAATAAGTTTTGTAAAAATAACAAATTAAAAATTATACTAATTTCAACAGGAATTTTGTGGATAATATTTGTCGGATTAAGCAGAATATGGCTAGGAGTGCATAACCCTACAGATGTTTTGGGAGCGTATATTTTAGGAGGATTTTTATTGTGTTGTTATTTTATATTTTTAAAAAAATACAAAACTATATTTAAGTTATTATTTCAAATTAGTAAAAAATTAAAAATATAATCAAATGTCTATATTTTTTCTAGTATGTTTGTTATAAAATAATAGAATATAGTTTGGAGTAATACGTGTTTAATAATACATTATCAAAATCAACTTTAATAATGTTTTTCTTCGATTTAATAACATTAGTCTTATCCACTGTGTATTGGTATAATCATTTTAATTTACCTTTTGAACATATGGATATTGCGGTGCTTTTGACAACTTTGACCGGTATCATTGTTCTGTTTTTAAAAGATAATTATAAAATTAGAGAATTCAATTCTACTTTGAAAAATTCATACCTTCTTTTTGAGGGTGTTGTATTTTCTCAAATTCCTGCAACAATTTTGCTTTTAACATTCAATCAAGATGTAAAATCTTTTGAATTCATTTTATTTAATTTATTAACAATTTATGCAGCCCTATTCATTTACAGAAGATGTTTTCACTATTATTTATTTAACATCAAGAAAATAAAAAATGTCTTGATAATCGGTTCTAATTCAAGTGCAAAACTTATAGCAGATGAAATCGTTGCTAAAAAAGCATTAAGAATGAATGCCACAGGTTTTGTGGAATACGACGAAGGAGATACAATTATTAATGACATAAATATCCCAGTATTTTCAAAAGTTTATGAACTGGATGAAATTATAAAAGATAAAAAAATTGACATTGTAATAGTAGCAATAAAACATCGTATGGAAGAAGAATTTTTAACCAAAATGGTAAATAGTATTCCAAATGATGTGCAAGTCTATAAAATGCCTGAATTTTATGAAATGGTAACAGGTAAATACTTTGTAGACAGAATGTCAATCAATTGGTTATTTTATGCTTACATGAAAAAACGTTCAAGAGTGTATGACTTTTGCAAACGAGCATATGACATAATTGCAGCCTTAATAATACTTATTGTTACATCACCAATTCTTTTGTATATTGGTATTAGAGTAAAATTAACAGATGGCGGAGATGCAATTTATACCCAAAATAGAGTGGGAAAAGATGGGAAAGTATTCAAAGCATATAAGTTAAGGACAATGTATGTAAATAATTATGTTCCGAAAGTTGGTCAAATTGGACATACAGAACCTCAAGATGAAGATAACAGAGTTATACCATTTTGTAAATTTGTAAGAAAAGCCCGCTTTGATGAAATTCCTCAAATGATAAATATTTTAAAAGGCGAAATGTCAATTGTCGGTCCAAGAACAGAATGGGAAGATTTGGTCAAAATATATTCCAAAGAAATCCCTTATTATGAATGTCGTCAATGGGTAAAAACCGGTTGGACCGGCTGGGCACAGATTAACCAAGGACATTGCGTTTTAGCTGATGATGTTTCAGAAAAGCTTCAATATGACTTGTATTATTTGAAACACAGAAACTTGTTATGGGAAATAGGAATTTTAATAAAAGCTGTCTTTCTAGCATTAGGGGGCAGGCATGGGTAAAAAGAAAATTACACATGTCACGCGTTATGCATATCCTCATATTGGGGGAATTGAAGCTGTAATATCTCAAATTAATAATAGCTTACCAAATGAAGATTTTGAAAAAGAAGTCTTATGTTGTTCTAATACTGAAAAATCTTCATTTGAAAATGGAGTGAAATATAACCGTTGTAGATTTTTATTTGAAGTTGCCGCTAATACAATTTCACCTGAATTTATTTGGAAACTATCAAGGGTAAATACAGATGTATTGCATTATCATATGCCATTCATTTTTGCTGTGATTGCTCATTTTATTGCAAAACCTAAATATAAGAAACTATATATAACTTATCACAGCGATATTATTGGCTATGATAAAATTATGAAACCTTTTTGGTATATTTATAAAAAGTTTATTGAACAAGTAGATAAAATACATGTTTTATCCCCAAATATTATTGAATCATCAAAAATAATAAATCCTTATAAAGAAAAATGTGTAGTAATACCTCAAGGTATTAATTTAGAAGACAATAGTAATGGAGAAAAAGTAAGCCAAATAAAAGCAAAATATAAAGATAAAAAAATTCTTTTTTCATTAGGCAGGTTAGTTAAATATAAAGGTTTTATGTACGGTATCGAAGCTATGAAAAAAGTTGATAACGCTGTATATTTAATTGGTGGCAGTGGCCCTTTAAAAGAAGATTTTGAAAAATATATAAAAGAAAACCAACTGGAAAATAAAGTGATTTTATTAGATCGTGTTGATGATAAAGAATTAGATAATTATTATAAAGCATGTGATATTTATTTATTTCCATCAATTATGCAAAGCGAAGCTTTTGGAATAGTTCAATTGGAAGCAATGAAATATGGCAAACCTGTAATTAATACAAATTTAGGCACCGGAGTAAATTATGTATCTATTCATAATAAAACAGGCTTGACTGTAAATCCCAAAAATTCCGATGAATTAGCGAATGCGATTAATAAATTATTAAAAGATGATGATTTAAGAAATATTTTAGGTAAAAATGCAAGGATAAGAGTCGAAAATTTTTTTGAAGATAAAAAAGTGTTTGAAAATTATAAAAGAAAGATGTTTATTTAATGATCAATGTTAGATTAAATAAAATTTTTAAATATATAATTTTAATTATAATAATTTTAGCAAATATTACAGGTATTTTAAAGTTTTTTTTAGGAACTTTTTGGGCGGAAGGTATTTTAATAATTTTTACGCTTTTTGTAATGATACTTTTATTAATCCAAAAAAAAAGATATAATTATCTGGATATATTATTTATTATAACAGCGATTTATTCAATATTAATAACATCGGTGTTTATAATAAAAGGAACGCTTAATATTGAAGTATTATTATATTCATATTCAATATTTTTGCCATGTCTTATATTTTTAAATCGCAATCATACATTTTTCAAAAAAAATTCTAAATTTTATTTAATATCATTATTATTTGGAGTTTTAATAAATTCATTATATGCTATTTATCAAGTAATAAACCCTAATGCATTTATACCTATTGATGGAATAAGGGCTAGAGGACTTATGAAATCAACATTAAATTATTCTGGCTTACTTGGTTGCGCCTTTTTCCCTTTGTTATTTGTTAATATTAAATCAAAAATAATAAAAATTTCATCTATGTTAATTATATTTATTGGAGGCATATTATCTCAATCGAAAGGATTTTTAGTAAATATTTTTTGTGGGTATTTATTAAGTTTTCCTGCTTACACAATCTTAAATAATAAAATTCCTAAAAAAAATTTAAAAGAAATTTTTGGTATTTTTATATTGATTTTTATAGCTATATCATTGTTTATATATATTATTATATCTATGGATTTACTCGATAGATTTTATCAGCTTTTTAATATTCTTAATTTCAAAACAAATGATTCTAATGTAGGGAGATTTAATGCATGGAAGGATTTCTTCTCATATTTCATGTGTAACCCTTTAGGATACGGTATTGGACAGATTGGCTCTAATATAGATACACAAGTAGTTGAAAATACTGTTAATTTTGAAAGTTATATTTTAGATACTTTATATGAAATTGGAATTTTGGGCTTTGTATATTTTATTATTCCAATTATTTGGATTTCAAAAAAGATTAAATATCTAAAAGCTTACTATAAACAAGTCTTGTTGATGTTTGTAATTGGTATATATTTGCAAAATCTAGTTCAAGTATCAATGTATACACCAACAACATTAATAATGACTTGGTTAAATATGATTTTTTTCACTAATTATTTAGTAAGTAACTATTCCAAAAATAAAGAGGGGTTAAATGAAAATAATAATAGTTGATTCTGTTTTTTCTCCATTTGGTGGAGGACAAAAAATAGCTTATGATACATATAAAATTTTAGAAAAAAATGGTCATAATGTTTTTTATTGGGGCATGGATAAAAAACCTTATTTTGAAGAAGATTATAAATACTTAAAGTATTTTACTCCTTATTATTTTGGAGCGAAAGATTATTTAAAAAATCCTATAAAATACTATTATAACTATCGAGCTCAAAAAGATTTAGAAAAATTTGTAGATTTAATTAATCCAGATTTGATCCATTATCATAGTTTTTGGTGTCTTTCGAGTGCTGTTTTTAATGTAAGGAAAGATATACCTAAAATTTTAACAATACATGATGCAAGATGTTGTCCTGCAACAACTTTGTTATATAAAAATAAAGTTTATTGTAAAGATTTTCCTTGTAAAAATGGTAATTTTATTCCTTGTATAGCTAATAAATGTTCAGGCAATTCTCTTGAAGCGAGTATTAGAAAAAGTTTGTCATATTTTATAACTATCAGGGATTTTCAGCGGATAAATAAATTTCTTACGCCAAGTAATGCTTTAAGAAATAACATGCTAAAAGCTAATATTGGAATTAATTCAAACGATATTTATACAGTTAATAATTTTTTAAATAATGATGAATTAAAAATAATCCCTAATTATTCTAATAAAAATTATTTTCTTTATTGTGGGAGATTAACATATGTAAAAGGACTTCATTATTTATTAGAAGCAATGAAGGATTTACCTAAAGAAATTAAATTAAAAATTGCTGGTACTGGTCCAGAAGAAGAAAATTTAAAACGTTATGTAAAAGATAATAATTTAAACAATGTAGAATTTTTAGGGTTCAAAAATAGAGAAGAATTGAAAGAGTTATATCAAAATTGCATTTCTACAATTTTACCTTGTAATTGGTTTGAGATTTTTGGAATGACTAATATTGAATCATTTATCAATGGGAAATCTGTTATTGCATCAAATATTGGAGGAATACCGGAAATTGTTGAAGATAATATAACAGGACAATTATTTGAACCAGGAAATGTTGAACAACTAAAAGAATGTATTCTTAATTATTGGAATAATCCTAATTTAGTTGTAGAACATGGTAAAAATGGTTACCAAAAAGCTGTTACACAATATAATGAAGAAAGATATTATAATGAGTTAATGAAAATATATAAGGAAATGTTAAATATAAAATAACAATACTTTAAATGGAGAAAATATGAAAATAGTTATAGAAGAAGCAAAAATAAATCAATATTCTGGGATAGGGAAATACTATTATAATATATTAAATAGTCTTCTTGATTTAGGAATAACTCCTATAATTTATCCAAAAGATTTTTTATATTATAATAACCCAATTATAAGACGAATAAAGTATTTTTTTTGGTTGAACTTTATTTTTACATTTAAATTATTTTTACTTTCCTTAAAAGATGAAGTAATTGTTATTGGAGTTAATTACTATGTCCCATTTTTTAAAATTCCTCGGGTTAAGTATTATCCGGTAATTCATGATTTAATTGCATTTAAACAATCTCAATATATACCAGCTTGGAACAGATTTATAATTAGTTTATTAACTTTCAATGCTATAAGAGTAGCAGATAAAATTGTTACAGTATCTGAGACTGCTAAAAATGATATTATTCAAACATTCAATTATGATAGAGAAAAAGTTAAAGTTATTTTTAATACATTTAGTTTAGATAATGAAATCAAAATTGATGAAAATTTTATTTTAGAAAAGTATCGACTTTATAACAAACAATATTTTTTATCAGTATCATCATCTTCTCCACATAAAAATATCAATTCTTTAGTACAAGCTTTTAAAGAATTTTATAAAAAAAATAAAGGTTACAAACTTGTATTAGTAGGTAATGGTGATAACTGTTCAGAAGAATGTATTGTATACACAGGTGTTATAACAGATGAAGAATTAAAAGTGTTATATAAAAATGCTAAAATATACATATTCCCATCTATTGCTGAAGGCTTCGGAATCCCTATAATAGATGCTCAGAATTTTGGAGTCCCTATTATTTGTTCAGATATTGAAGTTTTTAGAGAAGTTACTGGTGGAATTGCAGAGTTTACAAGTTTTGATAGTATGAGCATAAATAAAAAAATGCAATATTTAGTAGATAATGATTTTCGATGTAATAAATTAATAGAAGATGGTAAAAAAAATATCTCAAGGTTTAAAAAGAATAATATAAAAGAACAAATAAAAAATTTACTTGGTTTGTTATAATATTGAAATTTTGTTTTAGTATTACAATTTTAGTTTATAATTAAAAGGAATCTGTGAATATAGAGGTTAATATGTTTTTTAAACTTAATAAATTTATAAATAATAATAGAAAAATTAGAATAGTTAAATGGGTCATATATTATATTTTTAGAATAGTGTTAAAATTTGAATATTTATTGTACAAAAAATTTAAATTTTCAAAGAAAATAAAAAGGTTGTTTGTTACAACTGGAAATATATCTTTAATCAATGTATTAACTATAATTAAAAAAAAGGGTAATTTTGATATATATGAAGATTCCTTATTAATTGATACTGGAAAAGGTGATGCTAATTTTGTAAAAAAACAATATGAAATTACTTCCTTACATAATTTTATCAAAAAGATTATTGTTGAACCCAGAATGTTTCCTGGTTATCAAATTGTTTTAAGTAATCATTTCCAAGTAGATGAATTATACATATTAAATCATCCTATGCATTTAAATACAGTTTTGCCATTATATCCTAACGTAAAAGTTAATTTAATTGACGAAGGACCTGGATCTTTACTAAATTATAACAGTGATAAGATTTCAAATCTAGAATCTTTTATGACTCATCATTACATTAATAAATTAGATTTTTGTAATATTGATGATATTGGTAAAATTAACTTTGAACCTTTAGATATTAATGAATTTAGAAAAATCGCAGAATCGTTATCAAAGAAATACCCAATTGAAATAAAATCTTCAAAAGATGATAAAATAATTTTATATTGTGGTATTTATTGGGAAGTGTCAGGATTAGATAAAGAGACTTTTATTAATGTTCAGAACGAAACAGTAAATAATTTATTAAATGTTGGATATAAAATTTTATATAAGCCCCATCCTCGTGATACCGAATTTTATGGATTAGATAAAAATCCTAATGTGGAATTTATTAATTCAAAATTCCCAATAGAGTTATATAATTTAGATGTTTTAGCAATTGTGTCTTTATCATCATCTACATCTATTTCCCCAGCACACTATTGGGAAATCCCTTGCTTTTCTAATGTAGTAGATGATGCTATTAAAATTAATAAAAAAGATAAAATAAATATAGATTTAATAAGATATATTGTAAAAGAATATTCACCTAATTATAAAGCTTTATTAAATTTAGATGTAAAAAATACTTCTAGGGAAGAATTAAAATTAAAAATAAAAGAAATTTATAATGATTTTCTAAAAGATAAGCCATTATTATCTCAAAATAAGAATATAAAAGAATTTATTCGAGGAATGAATGAAATTAAATAAAGATAAAAAGAATTTATTTGAAAATACTATAGCCCTTGTAATAATACAAATTTTAAATTATGTATTACCATTTATTACTATGCCTTATTTATCAAGAGTATTAGATGTAGATAAATTAGGTCTAGTCTTTTTCGCACAAGTATTTATGGATTATTTTTTTAGACTTACAATGTTTGGTTTCGATTTTTCCGGTGTAAGATCTATTGCAATAAATCGTGATGATAAAGAAAAAACTAATCTCATTTTTAATTCAATATTGTGTGTTCAAGCAATATTTTTAATCATTAGTTTTTGTGTTTTATCTCTTTTAATAATATTTATTCCAAAATTTAGAGCGGATGCAATAGTTTATTATTTTACCTTTTTATCTGTAATTGGCAATATTTTTATCTTTACTTGGTTCTATCAAGGCATGGAGAGAATGAAATTTATTACAGTTCTCAATATAATTACTAGAATAATTAGTTTATTATTAATATTTATTTTTATAAAAAGTAATTTTGATTATTATCTTGTCCCATTATTCAATTCTTTAGGAGTTTTAGTATCTGGGGTAATAAGTTTTGTTTTTATAAAAAAAGTATTTAAAATAAGATTTTATATTCCTGAAAAGGATGACATTATAAACACTATAAAATATAGTAGCCAATTTTTCTTAACTAAAGTTGCAATTGCTCTATATCGTCAAACAAATGCTTTTGTATTAGGACTAGTTGTTTCAACAACAGCAGTTGCCTATTATACGTCTGCTGATAAAATATTTTGGGCGATTTTTGCTTTATATAATACGTTTATTGGGGCATTATTTCCATATATGTCAAAAAATAAAGATATTGTATTTTTTAAAAAATTATTAAAATATTTAATATTTTTTGCTTTAGGTTTTGGAATATTTTTAATTGTTGCGTCGAAAATTTTAATTGTAATATTTTTCAGCGAAAAAATGTTACCATCAGTAAATATATTAAGAATTTTTGCAATTTCTCTTCCATTTTATATTTTTGTTGATACATTTGGGTTTCCGCTTCTTGGAGCATTCGGGTATGTTAAAGAAACTAACTATGGTTATATAGTTGGGGGAATATATAATATTCTTGGGTTAATCCTGCTTTATTTATTAAATTGTATAACAATTTATTCAGTTGCAATTTTAGTATCTTCAACTTATATTATAATATTTTTACATAGGATGTATTATATAAATAAGTATAAATTACTTGCAAAACAGGAGTATGATGTTTGATGAAAACAATATTTTTAGATTTTGATGGAGTTTTATTTGATAGTGTAAAAGAAGCATATTTATTAGCAAGATATGCCTTTTATGGTATTCCCATAAAAGATAAAATAGATGGAGAACAATATAAAAAATTTAGAAAATATCGTTATTTAATAACCCATTCTTGGCATTATTATTATATATTTAAACTTTTAGAAAATAATTTTAATAATTTTGAGCAAGAATATTATAAGCTGATAAGTAATCGTCAATTAAAAAAAGAGAAATTATTTGATGAAGCGTATCAAATGCAACGCAAATATTTAATAGAAAATGATTATGATTATTGGAAAACATTAGAACAACCGTATGTTTTTTTTCATGAAATAAAAAAAATAAAGAATGATTATGATATAATTATATTATCTACAAAAAATGAATTTGCTATAAAAAATCATTTAAAAGATTATGATTTTAAGCTAGATGATGAAAAAATAATTGGGAAAGAAAAATTAAAAGAATGTAAGACAAAATCTAAGTTTATAGAGGATTACATAAAGTCGAATAAAATAGAGAAAGCTATTTTTATAGATGATAGTATAGATAATTTGAAAGAATGTGAAAATATCACAAATTTGCAATATGTTCAAGCAAATTGGGGCTATGTTGAACCTCATTTAAAAACTGATAATAGTTTAATAATTCTAAATTTAATAAAGGAGATATAATTATGCTTAATGGGAAAATAATAAAAGCATTAATTCCTGTAAGGGCAGGTTCTGAAAGAGTAAAAAATAAAAATATCCGTCCGTTTGCTGGCAGTAATTTATTAGAAATTAAGATAAAACAATTACAACAAATTGATAGATTGGATGGTATTATTGTAAATTCAGATTCTGATGAAATGTTAGAAATTGCTAAAAATTTTGGGGTAGAAACTTTTAAAAGAGATATTTATTATGCAACAAGCGAGGTAAGTGCAAATCAATTTTATGAAAATATTGCTAAAAATTTTACTGGCGATGTGATATTGTTATCAAATGTAACGAGTCCATTAATAAAAACTGAAACAATAATAAAATTGATTGACACATTTACAACTTTAAACACTGATAATTATGATTCACTAACAACCGCAACAGATGTTAAAGAATTTTTATGGGAAAATAATCAACCATTAAATTATAATCCAAGACAAAAGCCTAGAAGCCAAGATTTACCTAAAATTTTGTCATTAAATCATGCTATTGGAATTATGGACAAACATACAATGATAAAATATAAAGATATAGTTGGAGCAAAACCATTAATTATACCTATCGCAAAAGAAGAAGCAATAGATATAGATAATGAAATTGATTTTGAATTTGCAGAATTTATGTACAAAAAATATAGGATGGATAAAAAATGTCAAATATAAAAGTTTTAGATTGTACACTTAGAGATGGTGGATATATAAATAATTGGGATTTTGGTTTAGAAAAATCTAAATCAATAGTTAAGTTATTGAATAATTCTAATATAGATTATATTGAATTAGGGTTTTTAACAAAAGAAAAAACCAACAATAATATGACCTTATTTAATAATTTTAGTGACTTTCAAAATATAGTTTTTGAGAATATTGATTATAATAAATTATTTGGAATGATAACTTATGGTAAATTCCCAATAGAAGATGTTCCTAATGTAAATGCTTCCATTATAAAAGGCATACGATTAATATTTAAAAAATCCCAGGCTGAAAAGGCATTAGATTATTGTAAAAATTTAAAGCAAAAAGGGTATAAATTATTTATCAATCCAACTTTTATAGATCAATTTAGTGATATAGAATTGATTGATATTATAAACGAAATCAATCAAATAAATCCTTATGGGATGTCCATAGTTGATTCTATGGGTGTTTTAAAAGAAAAAGATCTATTGAGATTATACTATTTAATTGATCATAATCTCAACAAAGACATAGCTTTATGTTTCCACTCGCATAACAATTTGCAACTATCTTTTTCAAATGCTCAGTGTTTGATGAAAGTTTGTAAAGGTAGAGAGCTTATTATTGATTCAACAGTTTTTGGGATTGGCAGAGGTGCTGGAAATCTTTGTACAGAACTTATTACTCAATATATTAATGATAATTATAATGGGAATTATGATTTAATCCCTATTTTAAAAATAGTTGATGAGCAGATAAACCCAATATTTGCAAAAACACCTTGGGGTTATTCTGTTCCTTATTATTTAGCGGCAACAAATCATTGTCATCCTAATTATGCAAAATATCTTGTGGATAAGCAAACAGTTCCTGTTGAATTTATTAACAATCTTTTGAAATCTATTCCGGATAATAAGAAATCAGTATTTGATGCAAATCTTATTAAACAACTTTATTTGGATAAATTTTCAAATGCAATTGATGATACTAAAACTGTTGAATATATGAAAAATCTTCTTGATGATAAAAAGATTCTTATACTTGCGCCGGGAAAATCATTAAAAGATTATAAATCCAAAATAGAAGACTTTATAACAAAAGAAAATCCTTTCATTATTTCTTTGAATT
>CALVGY010000129.1 GCA_944327215.1 Candidatus Gastranaerophilales bacterium
ATATCGAATTAAAGCCTCCGCCTTATGCTCGTTCGCGTTCGAACCGGACAAGGCTTTCGCCTTGTGGTTCTCGCCCCACTTTTTTTATATTTATTTAAAAAGAGGGTATAAACTCTCTTTGATATTTAATTTGGGCTCAGAGGGGCTGTCTTGCTCTCTCGCGTTTTTCAGGACTACGGCTTTAAATTCTTTTTATTTTTCTTATATCGAATTAAAGCCTCCGCCTTATGCTCGTTCGCGTTCGAACCGGACAAGGCTTTCGCCTTGTGGTTCTCGCCCCCCTTTTTTTATATTTATTTAAAAAGAGGGTATAAACCCTCTTTGATATTTAATTTGGGCTCAGAGGGGCTCGAACCCTCGACCAATTGATTAAGAGTCAACTGCTCTACCAACTGAGCTATAAGCCCATTAATTTTTACAATAATATTATACAACCTGATTTTTAATTTGCAATAAATTGTTTTTGAGGTAAAATTAACTATTATGAGAGGGATGATTAAAGCAATGGTTATGTCTGCAGGAGTCGGATCAAGACTTGATCCTTTAACTAAAGCTGTCCCTAAACCTCTTGTTCCGATTGCAAACAAACCCGTTATGGATATTTTGTTTGAAAAACTTCATGCTATTGGAATTAATGATGTTATCTGTAATACTTACTATCTTGCAGATCAAATTATTGATAGATATAAAAACAACAATCTGGGGATTAATTTTAATTACATTAAAGAAGAAAACCTTTCAGGGACTGCAGGCGGAGTAAAAAAATGTCAATTTTTCTTTGACAAAAATAATCCTTTCATAGTCCTCTCTGCAGACGGGCTTACAAATGCCGATATTTTAAAAGGGCTTAAAGTTCATAGGAAATCAAACGCTATCGCAACAATTGGAATAAAAAAGATTGCAATGGAAGAAGTCCCTAATTTCGGTGTAGTTGTAACTGATGAAAATGGCTTTATAAAAGAATTTCAAGAAAAACCTTCTATTCAAGAAGCAAAAAGCAACTATATCAATACAGGAATTTACATATTTAATTATGAAATTTTTAATTACATTCCTGAAAATACATTTTATGATTTTGCAAAAAACGTGTTTCCTGAACTTTTGAAAAAACAAGCAATAAATACATTTATTGTTGATGAATATTGGAGTGATATAGGAACCCTTGATCAATATAAACAATCTACACAGGATTTATTCAATAATAAATGTTCTTTTGACCATGCAAAAATTATTAAAACACCTACAGGATCTTATATTAGTGCATCACCAAACATTGATAAATCTGTTAAATTTATAGGCAACTCAACAATTGGACATAACACCCAAATTGGGAAAAATACGGTTATTGAAAACAGCATAATATGGGATAATGTCACAATCGCAGATAACGTACATATTTCAAACAGTATAGTAGCTTCAAATTGCATTATTAAAACAAACTTGTTTTCACAAGTTACTGGCTCAAATGAATTAATTGCATCTAAAGTTGCACAAATATATACTTGATTTTTTAACTTTTTAATGATAAATTATATATATTGTCTGATATTGATAACATTCAAATCAGCCAAATTAAATAATCTGGGACTGTGGCACTCTGCCGAACAAATGATTAAGTATCATTTGTGAGAGGAAAGGTAGCGCAGCTACCGCTGATAAGTCCTGATTTACAACTAAATATTCTGGGACTGTGGCACTCTGCCGAACAAATGATTAAGTATCATTTGTGAGAGGAAAGGTAGCGCAGCTACCGCTGATAAGTCCTGATTTACAACTAAATATTCTGGGACTGTGGCGCAGCGGTAGCGCAGGGGACTCATAATCCCTTGGTCGTGGGTTCGAATCCCTCCGGTCCCAGTTTTTAAATAAAGATATAGCGAGGTTTTCAGCCCTCGCTATTTTTATGCGCATTATTTATTTGATTAAATTGTTGCAATTTTGTTGCAATTGAAATTTAAAATAATAACTAAGATATGTTTTGCAAATTTCTGTTTCAGAAGTTTATTTGTCTGTTTAGTAGTTCTGCATTGTTATATGCTTCTTTAAATTCATTATCGAAAATAAATGTAAGTTGTTGAACTCGTTTTATTTCATCGAGTAGAATGTTACTAGGGCGTTTTTGTAGATCTTCTTCAGTTTGGTAATTTTCTAGCTCACTCGAGATGTAAGACATTAACAAGTTCATATTATCTAATCTACCTAAAATATTAAAGATTAAATCAACGTCAATCCCTAAATTTTCTAGTTGCTCACATTTTAGTTGTTCATTCATTTTAGTGTTTCCTTTCGTTTTAATTAAAATTTGTGCAGGTATTAACGCCGTTAAGGCGAGTTAAATTCATTTTAGGTATCCAAAAACTACCTAACAAGATATAAAAATCGATTTTCACCTATCTCCTGTCGACAGAGAATGAATTTAAACATGCCGGCATGATTATCTCCTTTGATTGTTTTTAGATATTTAAAATTTGTCTGTTTTGAGAAAAGTTGTGTACAATGTAATTGTGTCGTTTATATTTGTTATTATGTAGTTATAATATATTACTAAATAATAATATTGTCAATAATGTTTTATAATTATTTAGTTAAAATTATCAACTGAATAGTTGAATAATATTACATTTTAGTTATAATAAGGTGGGAGATTTTATTATGGACAATAAAGAGTTTGAATTTTTTATAAAAGGAAAGTTAGCAGAAAATGGGCTAAACTTAACTAGATTAGCGGAAATGATGGGAACATCTCATTCAAATATTTCTCAGAGATTAAAGAGAGGTTCTTTTAATTGCATAGAATTGTATCATATAGCTGATTTATTAGGCTATGGTATTGAGTGGGTAAAACGTAAATAGTAAATAATACTGGCATGAAATTGTTTATTGTTATTACCTTGCTTTTACTCAATAGTGCGGTTTTATAATGATACTAGCCCTTAATAATATAATGATAACAATATAACAAATCATACATATAAAAACGTCAATTGTTTTTTTTAAAATTATTGTTTAATATTCTTTTATGGAAAAAATATTAACAAGAGATTTTTTAGAACAATACCGAGAAGATGTTAAAGAATATGCACATAATTGCAAAAAGATTAAATGGATAAATAGCCAACTTGTTTCTGGGTCTGATATAGATTCAGCAAAACATCAAAAAGTATTATCAAGGGCCATTAAAGAATATAAACGATTAAGACCTCAAATCCTTGCAACACAAGAAATAATAAGAAGCCTAGATATAGAAGTGTTTTGACAATGCGTTATGTTTATCATTATAAATGGGGAAAGATTAAAGAAATACTATTTTCTGACGCTGAAGATTTTGAATATTTAAAGGATGAGAAATATAAAGACAAAACATTTTTCTGGCACAGAAGCGCATTAGAATATTTAAAACGCACAAATGAAGAAGAAAAAACAGCAGTAAAAACGCTAAGACAAATAAAAAAAATATGCAAAAACGCTGAAAGCTATACATATCAAATATTTATAGACAAAATAAAAGAATTGATTGCATAAAGCTATTTTACTAAATTTATTCACTTAGGTTTCTATTTTTTAATTGTTTTAATAAATAAATTTG
>CALVGY010000130.1 GCA_944327215.1 Candidatus Gastranaerophilales bacterium
AATATTATTGTTTTAATAAATAAATTTGACGCCCGATAGTCCATAATTTGGGTAATTTATTTATCGGTTTACCATTTATAAATGCTAAATCATCAAACATATCACAAATAACTCTGTCATCCAATTCATAAAAATCAGGACACGCTGTAGCTAATAATTTTAAAATTTTTGCAGTATCTGGCTTTATTGCTGGTAAACTATGCATAAAGTGATTTGGACAGAATATTAAACGCTCCCAAAATCCCAAAGATTCTAGATATTCGGTTTTATTTTGGCTATATTTATTAAAATTAAAATGCATAATAGCATTTCGCAAATTATTCAAATTTGAAGCATGTTTTTCTATTAATGTATGTTGTGGAATATTTTTGTAGAAATTAACTTTAAAAGCTTTATCTTTCATTAATTGTTTATAGTTAGTCAATAAGGCTAGTACATCATATAAATAAGCCATATTGAAAAATTTTAATAGCTTTTCTTCTTGCGATTTATTAGATGATATTAAATCATTTATTCTATCTCGTTTTACTCTTCCATTCCCTGACATATATTTAGAATGTGGAATTGTATTTATTAAGTATGGGAGTAACCTATTAAATGCTTTATTGGGGTATGTTGCAGTAAGAGCATACATTAAACGATTTTTTAACGTGATCTCTACAGCTAATAATCTTTTATAGAGTTTACTAAATTCTATTATATCATATCGATTCATAGATGCATGATATCATAAAAAAAATACTAAGATCCCACAAAAAACGAGGTAACTTTTACGACCTTACAGTCAGTTACCTCGCAAAACTTTGGTAGCAGATAATTTAACGACCATACAGTCAACTATCTTGTAGTCAAAGCTACGTAGCTACACTTATATTATTTACTATTTTGTAATTAAATTCAAGTCCTGTTACAAAAGTTGATACAATTGTAATATTCCCCCCCTGAAATTTTCAAATTTGAATCAGGCTAAAGACCGCGCCCAAAGTTTCAAATAATATACAGATCGGGTATGCGTGAGGGGTGTGGATAATTTATATACTAATTTGATAAATTTTTAATGCAGACTATTTGGAACTAGAGAATTTTGAATATTTTTAAGTTGAGATGAATTTATATCACCCAACGGGGAAAATTTGAAAATTACCCATATTTTATGGTCGCAAATTTAATTTTTTTAATCTTTCCTCTGTTGCTTTTTTAGAAAGAGCGATTTTTCTTTCTCTTTCTTTTAATTCTTTTTCTGTCAAATTACTTGTTGGAGTTTGTGCGTCGTAGTCAATTCCTAATTTTTCAGCGCATTTTCTGCAATATTTCCAACTCGGCGGATTTGTCTTTACGTTGGTTAAGTCTTTATCAAGCCAGCCTTGATTGCATATTGGATTACGGCAAATGTGCATTACATAATTCATAATCTATCTTCCTCTAAAACTTTCGCCTTTAAACTCAAGGCTTATACGGCACATATCTTTTAATCTGTCAAGCACTGCGCCTAACTCTGGTATAGATTTTAATTTTGTAATACATTCAGGATTGGCGCTAAAAGCTGTAACAACTTTGTGATTTAGTAATGTATCTACTATGCGAAAAACAAGCTCTTTTCTCTTGTCGCTGTACGTTTCTCTCCCAATATCATCTAAAACGACAAAGTCAAAGGTTGTAAGCCAATTTAAAAGAGGGGTTATATTACCGGCATGTTCATAACTGTAACTTGCAAACTTATCTATTAAATTTGATAAAGTAGTAAATAAACAAGAATAATTTTTTCTCATTAGTTCGTTACAAATTGCAGCTAGAAGAGTTGTTTTTGCAGTTCCGGGGTTTCCTATCATTTGAATTCCGTAGCTTTCTTTAGGTTTGAACTGCCTAGCATATTCTTGGCACTTATGAATTGTAAGCGCATTATTGTATTTTAGTAAATTTTCTTCCTTTAATAGATTTTCAAATGTTTTATCTTTGAATAGGGTAGTCATCAAGGAATTTTCAAATAATTTAGCTTGTTTTTCCGCTAATTTACGCATTTTTATTTGATCTTCTTGTTGTTTTTCTCTTTCTTCAATACATTTACAATCTGGGACTTGTACCTTTAATACTCTTTTCTGCGCACCGCTAAATAATTCTTTTTTATACCATACGTAGGGTTTACCACAATACTGGCATACCTGCATTTTTTCAGGATCTTTTTCTTTAGTAGTATTGTTCAATATTGTATTTATAGAGTCCATCCGTCAATCTCCTTTTCTTTTTCCTGTGTAGTATCTGTTATGTATTGGTCATATTCTCCGTTTAAAATCCCAGACCAGTTCCCATCAATAATTAACCATTTTGTAGAGGGTTTATTCCCACTAGGAAAAGTAATTTTAAAAAACTTTTCTAAAATTTCGGGGAGTTGTTCCTTAAATGTTGGATAATCTGCACTAATTTCAAGTAATTCGTTTAGTTTAGAGTTATCTAAGTAACAATCATCTTTTTTAGAGATTCTTTTATACTCTGATTTGAAATAATCTGCTATAGGATTATTAAAATAGGGATCTATTTTTGACTTAGATTTTTTATTT
The DNA here is from genome assembly GCA_944327215.1 of Candidatus Gastranaerophilales bacterium. Taxonomy (GTDB): domain Bacteria; phylum Cyanobacteriota; class Vampirovibrionia; order Gastranaerophilales; family Gastranaerophilaceae; genus Stercorousia. The sequence continues at coordinate 2,556 of CALVGY010000130.1, forward strand.
TCTCCACCTATATATGTGTGTTTTATATATGTCTTTATATTGTCTTTAATAATGTCTTTAGTTAGGGTTGAATTGCTCTCATTATCTGGGTTTTTACCTTGTGCAAGTAAGTGATTTACGTACTTTTTTTCATTTTTAGTAAGTGTTTCACTTACTTCTAGGTAAGTATTTTGCTTACTTTTTATGTTTTTGGGTAAGTTTTTTGCGCACTCTAGGGTAAGCGTTTCACTTACTTTATTTGTTAGTATTTCTCTAGTAAATTGGAGAGCCTGTACATCTATAAAATTTTTCTCGTTATAAAATTTATTATAGGGTATCTCCCAGACGTCGAAATCTTTATTTATCGAGTAAGAATCCACATCAACATTTAATAAAACTTTTTTATTTATTAGGCTCTTTAAGGTTTTGTTTATATCTTGTTTATGTATATTAGCTAAATCAAAACGGCTTTTCGGCTTAATTATTGCATATTTTTTGTTGTATCCATAAGATAAACGGATGATTAGCAGAATTACTCTAATTTGTTTTAAAGTAAATTCTCTTAGAAATAATTGGTCTAAAAGAGTATTTGCTATTCTAACATATCCGTTTTTCAATTTTACATCTGCCATTATTTGATAGCCTTTCTATGATGTTTGTACTTGCAATAGAAAACCAACTCCCCTATAATGGTTATAGAATTGTTGGGACTCTCATTTGGAGAGTCTTTTTTTTATTGCATGCCTGTCTACTAAGCTGTTTTTCTATTTGTATCCTCTACCCATTTAAAAAATTCTGACACTTTAATATATTGATGTTTTCCT
>CALVGY010000131.1 GCA_944327215.1 Candidatus Gastranaerophilales bacterium
GTCTGCTATAAGCAGCTTTTGAAAGGAAGGAGGAAACACGATTGAAATTAGTGGTGGCTGAGAAACCCAGCGTGGCTCAGAGTCTGGCCGCTGTGCTGGGGGCCAAACAGAAAAAACAGGGATATTTGGAGGGCGGCGGCTTTCTGGTAAGCTGGTGCGTTGGGCATTTGGTCGGGCTGGCCCCTGCCGACGCCTACGATCCGAAGTATTCCGAGTGGACGTATGAGGATTTACCGATTATCCCAAAGGAATGGCAGTTTACTGTTGACCCAGGGAAAAAGGAACAATTCAAGGTGCTTTCCGACCTGATGAACCGTGCCGATGTGGATAGCCTGGTGTGCGCCACCGACGCGGGCCGTGAAGGGGAATTGATCTTCCGTCTGGTGTATCATCAGGCCGGGTGCCACAAGCCGATGGAGCGTCTGTGGATTTCGTCAATGGAGGAGGACGCAATCAAAGCGGGATTTTCCGCCCTGCGCCCCAGCAGCGAATATGACCTTCTCTATGCAGCGGCTCTCTGCCGTGCAAAGGCGGATTGGCTGGTAGGGATTACCGGAACCCGGCTGTTCTCCACTCTCTACCGGAGAACGCTCAATGTGGGGCGCGTCATGACCCCCACCCTGGCCCTGGTGGTGGAACGGGAAACTGCGATTGACAGCTTCAAAAAGGAGAAGTTTTACACGGTGGAACTGGACTGCGGTTTTTCTGCCGTAAGTGACCGGATGGCAGAGAAAAAGGCAGCGGAAAAACTGAAAGCTGCCTGTGCAGGCCAGCACGCCACTGTCCAAAGTGTGGAGAAAAAGCAGCGTACTGCCAGCCCGCCGAAGCTGTATGATTTGACTTCCCTCCAAAGGGATGGAAACCGGCTGTTTGGCTACACCGCCCAGCAGGTGTTGGACTATGCCCAGGCCCTCTATGAAAAGAAGCTGCTGACCTATCCCCGTACCGATTCCAATTATCTGACGGAGGACACCGCTGCCACAGTGCCGGAGCTTTTGGAGCGATCTGTTTCCAGCCTGCCGTTTTCTGTGGAGGTAGGGCAAACAGATGTGTCCCGTGTGGTAGATGCTTCAAAGGTCAGCGACCACCATGCGCTGCTGCCTACTATGCAGGTAAAGCAGGATGCACTTGCTGCGCTGCCCGCCGGGGAGCGCAACATCCTCACCCTGGTGATGGTTCGGCTTCTGTGCGCGGTCAGCGAAAAGCAGGTCTATGAGGACACAGCGGTGGTGCTGGATTGTGGTGGTGCTGCCTTTTTTGCAAAGGGCCGCGTGGTGACAACCCCCGGCTGGAAGTCCGTGGAGCAAGCCTTCCTCTCCACCCTGAAGCAGAAGCCAGAAAAGGACGATCCAGAACCGGCCGCACTACCTTCCATCACCGAAGGGCAGTCCCTCCCCGGCTGCAAGGCGGCGGTGCGTGAGGGAACCACCAGCCCGCCCAAACACTTCACGGAAGATCTGCTGCTCTCCGCAATGGAACACGCCAGCGCGGAGGAATTTGCAGAGATTGAGGGCGTGGAACGCACGGGCCTTGGGACACCGGCCACCCGCGCCGGTGTGATTGAGAAGCTGGTGCGCGGCGGTTTTCTGGAACGTAAGGGCCGCCAGCTTCTCCCTACGAAAAAAGGCCATAACCTGATTGTGGTGCTGCCGGACAGTATCAAGTCGGCTAAACTGACCGCAGAATGGGAAGCTGCCTTAAAGGAAGTGGAACGCGGGGATCGTTCCGCAGATGATTTCCTCTCCGGCATTGAACGGATGACTGCTGATCTGGTGGAGGGCTACCGGGCAATCCAGGCAGACACCTCCCTCTTTGACCAGCGGGAGCCGATTGGCAAGTGTCCCCGCTGCGGCAAAGATGTGGTGGAAAGCAAGCTGAGTTTTCAGTGTATTGACCGTTCCTGTGGGTTTACCATGTGGAAGAACAGCCGCTTCTTTACCGACAAGCATAAAGAACTGACCAAAGCGGTGGCAAGCGCACTGTTGAAAAAGGGCCGTGTCAAAATGACCGGCTTATTCAGTGAGAAAAAGGGCGTGGCCTACGATGCCACCGTGGTACTCGACGATACCGGCAAGTATGTGAATTACAAGCTGGAATTTGACCAGAAGAAAGCAGGTGCAAAGCATGAGTGAGGAACGAAACCAATATTCCGTGGTGCCCTTTGACACCTTTGAACGATACCTGGGGCCGCGTTATGAGAATATTCCCGGTGTGGAGTACATTTTGGAAAATGGAACGCTGCTCTACTTCATGGAGGAGGCTCCAGGCGTGTACGAGTCTGCCGACCACACCGTTACCGGCGAACCGGCAGCCCCAAAGCTGTTTGTCCCCGTTTATGAGGGGGATGAAATGCAGCCCCACGCTTTTGCCGAAGTCGGCCCCCGTGAACAGTTTGCCGCCATCACCGATTTTTCTGTGACCATCGGCCTGCCGGGGGTGAACCAGCGCAAGGAGCCGGGATATGTGCTGGACAACGGCCTGGTGCTTCTGGAAAGTGAACGGGACAGCCAGGGCAACTATAAGGCCGGGGCCGGAATGGACGGGATGTTTTTACAGACCGGGCGCATTTTTGAGCCGATCCGGTATCCGGATGGGGAAATCCTCGCGTTTCTGGAACGCCAGCCGGAGCGCATCCGTGCGAAAGACCTGGAGTCCGTAAAGGCCGATGATACTGCCAGAGTGCAGAAACCCAGGGAAGAAAGACAGTCCCAAAGGCCGCCTTCCCTGCGGGAGCAGCTACGTCGGGCGCAGGAGGCACGGCCCTTACCTGGGGCCAATGCCCCGGAAAGGGAACGGTGATCGGGATGTCCTTACTGAAGGTGGAACAGGAAACCATCATCCTTTTCAACGAAGCGGAGGCCACGGCCAGCGTCTATACCCATAACGCTGCCTTACAGCGGGTACTTCTGGAACTGTGCCAGACCCATCCGGCCCAGGTACGGCAGACCGAAGATAACCGCCACGGCGGGCTGACCTTTGAATTGCCCAAAAAGTGGGTGAAAATCACACCGCCGCGGGCACTCTCCGAAGCACAGAAACGGGTTTTGGACGAGATGAACCAGCGCAATCGGGAACGCAGGCAATC